>NZ_JBFTZW010000101.1:0-10687 GCF_056406555.1 Arthrobacter sp. P1_B4 | reverse complement strand
CCCGAGCCGCCCGTGGCGTAGTCGATTCCGGCCTGCAGACCCTGGTAATAGGTGGCCCCATAGGCGGCCAGAGGTCCGGTCTTGGAATAGATGATGCCGACGTTGACGGGGTCGGACTTCGCGCCCCCGGCGCCACCGGACCCGGCCGGCGCGGACGAGCCCGAGGTCGGCGCACAGGCGCTAAGGGCGAGCCCGGTGGCCATCACGGCGGCCAGCAGGAACTTCTTTGTATCCTTCACGGGATGCCTTTCTTGAGAACCCACGGAGGGGCAGGATTTCCAGGTGATAACCCGGGCCAAACCTGAAAGGTGATTCAGATTACGGTAAATCTATGATGCGGGTCACGCGCTGTCAACGACTCCCCGCCCTGTTTGGCAACAGTCGGGCAACGATTCCGGGGTATCGCGTGGACCCTGCCGGTTCTAGAGTGTGGAATATCCCAACGGCAGGCGACATCATTGATCAGGAGCGCGCCATGTTTACCTTGCAGATCGAGCACAGGATCAAGGATTTTGGCATGTGGAAGACCGCCTTCGACCGTGATCCGGTGAACCGGGCGGCCTCTGGTGTCACTGCGTACCGGATCAGCCGCCCGGTGGACGACCCGCACTATGTGGTGGTCGAGTTGGACTTCGATCAGCGCGGGCAGGCGGAAGCCTTGTTGGCCAATCTTCAGGCGACGGTCTGGAACTCCGCCGACGCCGCCCCGGCCCTACAAGGGGCTCCAAAGACCCGGGTCCTCGAAGCCGCATCCTGAGACCTCACACCGGGACGGAGGCGCCCTCAGCGACGCGACGGCACACGGTGGTCATGAAGGGCGTGAAGTCGCTCGCCCTGCCCAGGCGGAGACCGGCGGCGTGAGTCAGTTCACCGTCGTCCACGCGGAAGGTGTGCCGTGCGGTGCCGCGGTCACTCCGGCGTTCCACGGTCAAGGTGCCGCCTTCCATGCTGGCGCGCGCGGGTCCCTCGGGCGGCAACCCCAAGCTGTTGACGTGGTACCAGAAGGCCTCGGGATGGTCCGGGTCCGTCGTGAAGACACCGTGGCCTTCGGACCGGGTCCCGTCCGCATCCGTGTGCCGGTAGCTCTGGGTGACGGCAAGCCCGGCGGCTGCCCGGGAAAAGATCATCTCGGTGTCCGCGGTGCGCGCCGGACCCCACGCGGTTGCCTCCCAGTGCGTGGTCCCCGTCCAATGGCCCAGGAAAGCCTCAAGCGCCTCGCATGCACTGCCTGGCAGCGGCCGGTCCACAGTTTCTCCCATATGGAGTTCCTCCCGAGTGACCCCGCCACCATCATGACGCCGCGCCAGTTGGAATGTCTAGGCCAGGAGTCCGAACGTCTCGCTTTCCTCAAACGGCCCGACCACCGTGACGGTCCGCGGGGCTGCCGCGAGCTCACGGGCGAGCTCCTGGACCTCCGCGGCTGTGACGGCCTTGATCTGGCGGAGGGTCTCATCGATGTCCTGGTACTCGCCGGACACCAGTTCCGCGCGGCCCAGCCGGGACATCCGGGAACCGGTGTCCTCCAGCGCCAGCACGATTCCGCCGCACAGCTGTCCCTCCGCCTTGCGGAGCTCCTCGTCTGAGATGCCGTCGGCAGCCAGCTTGTCGAGCTCGGCGCCCAGCAGATCAATGACCTGCCGGACCTTCGACGGGGTGCATCCGGCGTACATGCCGAAATAGCCGGCATCGGCGTAGGAGGACGCGAAAGAGTAGGTCGAGTAGACAAGTCCGCGCTTTTCCCGGACCTCCTGGAAGAGGCGGGAGGACATGCCGCCGCCGAGGACGGCGTTGAGCACACTCATCACAAAGCGGCGGCCGTCGGTGGCGACCAGCGACGGGCAACCCATAATGATGTTGGCCTGCTCCACCTGCCTCTTGACCACATGCAGGCCGGCCGTGCCGGTGATCGATGCACGTTCGGTGGAGCGGCGCTGCACGGGGGCGGCCGCGGCCTCAAGGTTCCAGCCGGCGGAGTGCAGGGCATCCACCACGAGCCCGCAGACGACGTCGTGGTCCAGGCCGCCGGCTGCGGTGACCACGAGCTCGTCGGGACGGTAGTAGCGGCGGTAGTGGTCCCACACCGAGTCGCGCGCCACGGCACGGATGGCTGCCGGCGTGCCGCCGATGGGGCGGCCCAGCGGGTGCGTTCCCAGCACGGCGGCCACGAAGTTCTCGTGCGCGACGTCGGTGGGATCGTCGCTGTCCATGGCGATTTCCTCGAGGATGACGTCCCGCTCCTGCTCCATCTCCTGCGGGTCCAGGACCGCGCCGGTGATCATGTCCGCGATGACGTCGATCGCCATGGGAAGGTCCGTGTCCAGCACGCGGGCGAAGTAGCAGGTGCTCTCCTTCGCGGTGGCCGCATTGGATTCCCCGCCGACCTCGTCGAAGGCCGAGGCGATCTCCAGCGCGGTGCGGCGCTTGGTGCCCTTGAAGAGCAGGTGCTCCAGGAAGTGCGTTGAGCCGTGTTGGCCGGGAGCCTCGTCGCGGGAGCCGACGCCGACCCAGAAACCGATCGTGGCAGAGCGCTGGCCCGGCATCGCTTCGGTGAGGACGCGGACGCCGCCGGGCAGGACCGAGCGTCGCACCTCGGAGCCGCCGTCGGCGCCGTGGATCAGGGTGTCAGCGTGCTGGTTCTGCTCTAGCGGCAGGGGGACGACAGTCATCAAGGCCTTTCATTGAACACATGCCAAATCTGCCTGCCATCCTACCTTTAACAGCAGCGGGGCCGGTGGTTGATCCACCGGCCCCGCTTTTTGACTCAGGAGAGACTACTCTGCGGCGTCCGCGGAGACCTCGGCGTCGTCAGCGTTTTCCGCGCCAGCCTCCTCAGCCACTACGGGCGAGAGGGACAGCTTTCCGCGATCGTCGATCTTGGTGATTTCCACCTGGATCTTCTGGCCCACGGAGACGACGTCGTCGACGTTGTCCACGCGCTTGCCGCCGGCGATCTTGCGCAGCTCGGAGATGTGCAGGAGGCCGTCCTTGCCCGGGGTCAGGGAAACGAAGGCGCCGAAGGTGGTGGTCTTGACGACCGTGCCCAGGTAGCGCTCACCGATTTCCGGGATCTGCGGGTTGGCGATGGCGTTGATCGCGGACCGTGCTGCGTCGGCAGACGGGCCGTTGGTGGCGCCAATGTAGACAGTTCCGTCGTCCTCGATCGAGATGTCGGCTCCGGTGTCTTCCTGGATCTGGTTGATCATCTTGCCCTTCGGGCCGATGACCTCGCCGATCTTGTCAACCGGGATCTTGACCGCGATGACGCGCGGCGCGAACTCGGAGAGCTCGTCCGGGGTGTCGATCGCGGAGTTCAGGACGTCCAGGATGTGCAGGCGGGCTTCGCGGGCCTGCTTCAGGGCGGCGGCCAGAACCGAGGCCGGGATGCCGTCGAGCTTCGTGTCCAGCTGGATGGCCGTGACGAACTCGGAAGTACCGGCAACCTTGAAGTCCATGTCACCGAAGGCATCTTCGGCGCCGAGGATATCGGTCAGGGCGGCGTAACGGGTCTGGCCGTCGACCTGGTCGGAGACCAGGCCCATGGCGATACCGGCAACAGCAGCCTTCAGCGGCACGCCTGCGTTCAGCAGGGACAGCGTGGAGGCGCAGACGGAACCCATCGACGTCGAACCGTTGGAGCTGAGAGCCTCAGACACCTGGCGGATGGCGTAGGGGAATTCCTCGCGGGACGGCAGCACCGGCATGATGGCGCGCTCTGCGAGGGCACCGTGGCCGATTTCGCGGCGCTTCGGGGAACCGACGCGGCCGGTCTCGCCGGTGGAGTACGGCGGGAAGTTGTAGTTGTGCATGTAGCGCTTGCGCGTCACGGGAGACAGCGAGTCGATCTGCTGTTCCATCTTGAGCATGTTCAGCGTGGTGACACCCATGATCTGGGTCTCGCCGCGTTCGAAGATGGCCGAGCCGTGGACGCGGGGCAGAACCTCAACCTCGGCGGTGAGCTGGCGGATGTCCGTCAGGCCGCGGCCGTCGATGCGGATCTGGTCCTTGAGGATGCGCTGGCGCACAACCTGCTTGGTGACGGAGCGGAAGGCTGCGGACAGCTCCTTCTCGCGGCCTTCGAACTGGCCGGCCAGGGAAGAGGTGACCTCGTCCTTGAGCTCGTCGGACGCGGTGTCGCGTTCCTGCTTGTCGGCGATCTGGAAGACAGCGGCCAGCTTCTCGGCGGCAGCGGACTCCACGGCGGCGTAGACGTCGTCCTGGTAGTCCAGGAAGACCGGGAACTCGACGGTCGGCTTGGCGGCGCGGGCTGCCAGGTCGGACTGTGCTTCGCAGAGGGCCTTGATGAACGGCTTGGCAGCCTCGAGGCCCTCGGAGACAACCTCTTCGGTCGGGGCGGTGGCGCCCTGTTCCTTGATGAGGTTCCAGGAGTTGTCGGTGGCTTCGGCTTCAACCATCATGATGGCGACGTCGTCACCGGCGATGCGGCCGGCGACGACCATGTTGAAGACGGCGTTCTCGAGCTGGGAGTGCTTCGGGAACGCAACCCACTGCGAGCCGTTCTCGTCGGCAACGAGGGCAACGCGGACGCCGCCGATCGGGCCAGAGAAGGGCAGGCCGGAAAGCTGGGTGGACATCGAGGACGCGTTGATCGCGACGACGTCGTAGAGCTCGTCCGGGTTGATGGACAGCACGGTGACGACGATCTGGACTTCGTTGCGCAGGCCCTTGACGAACGCGGGGCGCAGCGGGCGGTCCATGAGGCGGCAGGCCAGGATGGCTTCCGTGGAGGGACGGCCTTCGCGGCGGAAGAACGAGCCCGGGATGCGGCCGGCGGCGTACATACGCTCTTCGACGTCGACGGTCAGCGGGAAGAAGTCGAAACCTTCACGCGGGTGCTTGCCGGCGGTGGTTGCGGACAGCAGCGCGGTCTCTTCATCGATGTAGACCATCGCTGCGCCGGCTGCCTGCTTGGCAAGGCGGCCGGTTTCAAAGCGGATTACACGCTTGCCGAAGCGGCCATTGTCAATGATTGCTTCTGAGAACTGGATTTCGGGACCCTCCATAGAGAGTCACCTCCGTTTCTTGGTTCACGGAGCCCAGCCGCATCAACCCAGTCCAGCATCTGTCTACTGGCCTGCACTGCACCCGGTCATCGATCGAGACCCACGGGCCGGGCCTCATTCCTTGAGGCCGTTCCCGGGGATCACTACCGAGGACCGCGAATGCGTGATGCGGTTGATCCTCCTGTTTAGTTTTTTCCTGAAGAAGGCGGCCCTTTCCGGTCCGGAAGGGGCCGCCCCTTAAAGCTGACTAGCGACGCAGGCCGAGGCGCTCGATGAGCTTACGGTAGCGGGTGATGTCAGTGTTCTTGAGGTAGGTGAGCATGCGCTTGCGACGACCAACCATGGCCAGCAGACCGCGCTGGGTGTGGTAATCGTGCTTGTGCTCCTTCATGTGCTCAGTGAGATCCTTGATCCGCTGAGTCAGGACTGCAACCTGGACCTCCGGCGAACCGGTGTCGCCCTCGGACGTTGCGAAATCCTTGATGATGGACTGCTTTACAGCGGCTTCAAGTGCCACAATAACTCCTAGAGATGTGCCGTGAGGCCCGAATCAGTAAGTCACTGCCGGGGGTGCCGTCCCGGAATCCCCCCGCCGAAGCCGGGCATTCCGTACACAACAGGAGCCAGCCGCCACGGACTGCAGCCGGATCCAACGTTCAGTTTAGTGGCACGTCCGCGGTCTTGTCGAAACCGCCGGGCGCGGCCGCCGACTCTGCCGGCGCGCCAGCTGCCTGCGGCGGTTGCGGTTTTCCACTTTCCTGGGCTGCGAGAAGTTCGCGAATAGCGGCGACGCCCCGGTAAAGCTCCGCGAAGGATGTGCTGAGCGGCGAGAGCCCGATCCGGAGGCCCTGCGGGGCGCGGAAATCGGGAATCACGTCCTGGTCCCACAATGTGGCCGTCATTTCACGGAAGGCCGGGTGGTCGATCGTCACGTGGCTGCCGCGCAGTTCCGCCGCCCGCGGGGTGGACAGCTGCACGCCGGCCGGCGCCAGCCAGGCGTCGTAAAGTTCGAGGGCATAAGCGGTCAGCAGCCGTGACTTCTCCCGCAGTGACGCCATCCCCGCCTCCTCGATCAGGTCCAGGGTGCCGCGCATGGCGAGCATCCCGAAGATCGCCGGAGTGCCGCTAAGGAAGCCGCGGATGCCGGGGGCGGCCTCGTAGCCAGGACCCATCTCGAACGCGTCCTTGCGCCCCATCCAGCCCCAGATGGGCTGCTGCAGCCCGGCCAGGTGCCGTGCGTTGATGTAGGCGAATGCGGGCGAGCCCGGTCCCCCGTTCAGATATTTGTAGGTGCAGCCTGCCGCGAAGTCGACGTCGGCGTCGTCCAAAGCGATCTCTACAGACCCGGCGGAGTGGCACAGGTCCCACACCACCAGGGCGCCGGCGTCGTGGATTGCCGCGGTGATGCCCGGCAGGTCCGCGAGGAAGCCGGAGCGGTAGGCGATCTGGCTCAGGACCACGACGGCGGTGGCCGGGCCGGTGGCGTCCCGCACCTGCTCGCCGGTGACGCCGGAGGCGGGATCGGCGTCGATCCAGCGAAGGGTCAGGCCTTCTTCACGTGCGATTCCCTCCACCAGGTAGCGGTCCGTGGGGAAATTATCCGTGTCCAGGACGATCTCGGTCCGGGCCGGATCAGTGACGGCTGCCAGCGCGGCGCGGATGAGCTTGTACAGCACCACGGTGGTGGAATCGGCAATGATCGTCTGCCCCGGCGCCGCGCCGAGCACGGCGCGGCCGAGCTGGTCGCCGATCTTCTCGGGCAGTTCGAGCCATTCCTCGTCCCAGCCCCGGATCAGGCGGCCGCCCCAGCTGTCCTGGATGAAGCTGCTGATGTCGGTGACGGTCCGCTTGAGCGGACGGCCCAGGGAGTTGCCGTCCAGGTAGGACAGGTCCGTGTCCGTGCCGACGAAGTGGTCGCGGTAGCCGGCCAGCGGATCCGCGGCGTCGAGCTCAAGGGCGCGCTGCCACAGGCTGTCCGTCGATTCGGTGTTGGCGGAGATGCTCACTGGCCGATCTCCGTCCGCACGGCGAAGAGCTCGGGGAAGAAGGTCAGTTCGAGGGCCTTCTGCAGGAACGCGGCGCCGCTGGATCCGCCGGTGCCGGCTTTCATGCCGATGGTCCGCTGGACGGTGCGCAGGTGGCGGAAACGCCACAGCTGGAAGTTGTCCTCAAGGTCCACAAGTTCCTCGCAGGCCTCGTATGCGCCCCAGTTGTCGGCGGCGTTCTCGTAGATGTACTTGAACACCGGGACCAGTTCGGGGCAGAACTCGTGGGCCTTGGTGACGTCGCGCTCCAGCAGGGAGTCAGGGACGTCAAAGCCCTGGCGCTTGAGATAGGCGAGGAAATCGTCGTAGATGCTGGGGGCTTCGAGCAGTTCGCGCAGCATCTCGTGGGCCTCGGGGTCCGATTCGAACACCGGAAGCATCTTGGCGTTCTTGTTGCCGAGGAGGAACTCCACCGCACGGTACTGGCTGGACTGGAATCCGGACGAATTGCCGAGGAAGCCGCGGAACTGGGAGTACTCGGTGGGCGTCAGGGTGGCCAGCACGGACCATTGCTCGGTGAGCGTCTTCTGAATGTGCTTGACGCGGGCGATCGCCTTCAGGGCGGACCCGAGGTCGTCCGACCGCAGCCACGCGGCGGCGCTGCGAAGCTCGTGCAATACCAGCTTCAGCCACAGCTCCGTGGTCTGGTGCTGGATGATGAACAGCATCTCGTCGTGGTGTTCCGGGGTGCTGACCGGCTGCTGGGCGCTGAGCAGGGTGGGCAACTGCAGGTACGACGCGTAGCTCATCCGCGCACTGAAATCCCGGACAATGTCCTGGTCCAGTTCCCTCGTGTTTTTCTCGATGGTCACGTGTCTTGCCTTCCTTGCCAAGTGGCTGTGAATCAGCGCGCTCCAGTGAATCAGAACATTGTCCGCGCGGGGGCCGACGCCGATCCGGCCCGGTTCTTAGTGGGCGAACAGGAGGTCGTGGGCCTGGACGACGTCCAGGCGCATCTGCTCCACCAAAGCTTCAGCCCCACGGTACGCCACCATGCCGCGGAGCCTGGCGACAAATTCCACCACAACTGTCTGGTCGTACAGATCGAAGTCGTCGGGAGACTCTTCCGGGCGGTCGATCACGTGGGCCTCGACCTGACGGCTCACGCCGTCGAACGTCGGGTTCGAGCCCACGGAGATGGCGGCGGGCCAGCGCGTGCCTGCCTGGTCCACGAGCCAGCCGGCGTAGATGCCGTCCGCGGGGATGTACCCGGTGGCCGTCGAGGAGAGGTTCGCGGTGGGGAACCCGAGGTCGCGGCCGCGTGCGGCACCGTGCACCACCTCGCCGCGCATCCGGTGCGGCCTGCCGAGGACGGCAGCGGCGGTGGCGACGTCGCCCGCGCGCAGGGCCTCGCGCACCCACGTGGACGAACAGCGGCGGTCCGTGCCGTCGTCGTCGTGGATGGGAAAGCCCTCTGAGCCGAATTCGCTGATGACCAGCACCTCGAACCCGAGCTTCTTGCCCAGCTCCTGCATGGTGGCGAGGTCGCCGGAATTGCCGCGGCCAAACCGGGCGTCGTGGCCGACCACCACGTGGCTGGCCTTGAGGCTGTCGACCAGCACTGTCGCGACGAATTCCTCGGGAGTGAGACTGGCGAGCTCCATCGAGTACTTCATCACCAGCACGGCGTCGAGGCCGAGCTCTCCGAGAGCCACGAGCTTGTCCTCCAGCCCCATGATCAGTTCGGGAGCCGATTCCGGGCGGTGTACCTGTGCGGGGTGCGGGTCGAAGGTGATGGCGACGGCGCGTGCGTGGTTCAACCGGGCGGTACGGATGAGCTGCGACAGCACCTGCTGGTGGCCGCGGTGCACGCCGTCGAAATTGCCGAACGTGACAACCGAAGGACCAAAGTCCGCCGGGACCTCGGACAGATCGTTCCAGATGTGGACCATCAACCTCGCCTTTTGCTGCCTGCCATGAACTGCTCCGGAGCGACCGTGCCGGCTCCGGAACTCTCTTAGATTACCCGCAATCCGGGCAACTCCCGGACGGTTCGCCGGGCTCCCGGGGCATCCGCGTAGAGGCCCCGCCGGAGGAACCACGGTTAATCGGCGGCAGGGAGAAGGTGTGAGGCGGGCGCGCACTAGCGCCCGAGCAAAAGCCGCCGCTCGCTGTCGCGCACCGTCTGTTTCCGCCAATTCCGCCAATGCAGCAGGACGGCGACGAGGATGAGGGGGACGTGGAGCCCGGGCAGGATATTCGCTAACCACCGCGGCAGGTAGATGTCCGTGACGGAGCCAGAGCCGTCGCCAAGATTTTTCGCGACGACGGTCAGCGGGCATTGGAAGCCGGTGCCCGCAAAAATCAGCGATTCGCTGGCAACCACGACGGCGGCAGCCCTCGTTTTCCGGTCATTTCGGCCCGTGATGCCGGCGTACAGGACGTAAGCCATACAGGCCTCGATCACGAGCCAGGCAAGGGTGTGGAGCGTCTTTACTGCCCGCAGCATCAGACTGCGCTGGTCCATGCCTCCACCCTAGGCCCGACCGGGCGCGCATGCTTGGGACTTTCGGCCCGGTGCAGGGAGCCCGGCGACGTAGGGCGCTGATTTCGGGGGTCCCACCGAGTCAGTCGAGGCGAGCTTCAGTCCAGGCGCGGGGTCACTCCAGGCGGAAGTAGCTGTTCCGTCGGGGCGTCCGGGCTGGATCAAGGTGGGGTGGCGGGATGAACCARGGGATYCCGGTGCGCATCTGGATGCTCCAGTGTTCCTTATGGATCACGTGGTGGTGATGGGAGCAGAGCAGGGTKCCGTTGCCGGTTCCGGTGGTTCCGCCGCGGGACCAGTARGTGATGTGGTGGGCCTCGCACCAGGGSGCCGGAATGGTGCATTGCGGGAAGGCGCAGCCCCGGTCCCGGGCCGTGATGGCCTTGCGGATGTGGGGCGGGAAGACSCGGGAGGCSCGGCCGATGTCCAGGACCTGGCCCTCGCCGCCGAGGACGACGGGGATGATGTCGGCGTCGCAGGCGATCTTGCGCACCGTGAACGCGGTGACGGGGCCGGTGAACGCCAGAGATCCCGTGGCCCCGTTTTCGGAGCCGGTCGTCCCGAGCCGGGTGAGCAGGTCGCGGTAGTCAATGGTGGCCATGACCTGGGGCCGGAGCCCGCCCGCGGCGGGCAGCCCTCCGGTGGCGAGCGCCGCCTTGCAGGCACCGACCAGGCCGTCGAGCAGACGTTGGGGCCGGGAGCGGAGGTCCAGGGACGGCAGCGCGGCGTGCTGTTCGGCCGTGGCGGGCTCGTCAGACGGGCCGGGCTCGTCGGCCGCTTCGGACCCGTCACCCGGTCCGGCCTGCGCCGTGTGGCCGGTGGCGGTGCCTTCGCCGGTGTCGGGGCCGCTGCGGGGGTTGGTGGCGGTGTTCATCACTGTCACAAGGTGTTCGAACTGGTCCGCGGTCGCGAAGATTTCCAGGTGCTGCAGGCCGTGCCGGGGTTTGCGGAGGAAGGCGCCCTGGATCCGGCGGAGCAATTCCTCGGAAGGTTCGGCGCCGTCCTGGTCCAGCGCCTCGGCCCACCGGCGGGCGATCCGGGCCAGGAAGTCGGCGTCGTTTTCGATGGCCGTCACTGTCAGGGCATGTTCCATGGTTGCGGCGGCCTCGGGGAGGCAGCTGTGCCGGACCCGGTCC
>NZ_JBFTZW010000100.1:0-10772 GCF_056406555.1 Arthrobacter sp. P1_B4 | reverse complement strand
CGGCCAGGTATCGCAGGAATTCGCGGAAGTCGAAGTTCAGGACAATCAGGCGGTTGATTCGCTGGTGTCTCGAGGAATTATCGAGGTGGTAGCCGGTGCCCGCGCTGCGGGCGGCCGGGATTCGAAGCCTGCAGCCGCGGCGAAGGCCGCACCGAAAAAAGAAGAAGAAGCGAAGACAGACAAGGAAACGACTCAAGCCTGAGCGGCTGTCCCGTTCGGGCGCGCGACCGGATCTGTTCGGACTACGGCGGGAGAAACAACGTGCCGAATTTGACGTATCCGGGCGTGTACATTGACGAAGTCTCCAGCGGTGCGCGGCCCCTGGAGATAGCGGGAACCTCCACGGCGGCGTTCGTCGGCCTGGCTGAGAAGGGATCGGCGGAAGCCACCCGGGTAACCAGCTGGCCGGCGTTCCAGCGTCTGTACGGAGGCTTCGTTCCGGACAGCTACCTTGCTCAGAGCGTCTTCGCGTACTTCAACAACGGTGGTCGCCAGTGCTACATCGTGCGCGTCGTCCTCAGCGATGCGGTGGTGGCGGACGTGACGGTGGCTAACCGGGCCGCTCAGCCGGCTCCAGGGATCACTTTTTCCGCGAAGGATGCGGGGGCCTGGGGAAACCACCTCGTCCTGCAGATCGAGGATGCCTCCACGGATCCGGGTAACAGGTTCAGGATAAGCGTGCGCCGACAGCCCGATGCCGAGGTCATTGCTCCGGACTTCGCCGGCAGTCCAACGTTGGAGGACTTCGACGACCTCAGCTGTGATGAGTCCTCGGACCGGTTCGTGGAGGCCGTCCTGGAGCATGAGTCCAGCCTCATCACCGCCCGGATGCTTGCTCCCAACAAGGTACAAAAGGGTGTATACCGCGGTGGAGCCGGCGCCGCGGTCCCGCTCGGTGATAAGCGGGGTTTCCGGATCAATCTCGACGGCGATGGCTTCCACGACGTGGTGCTGCCCGCTCCGGCCGGGGCGGCGGATCTTGCGGGGGTCGCAGGCGCGATCCAGGAAGCGGTGCGGGCACTGAAGAACAATAGGGCCTCCAACAAGGAAGCCTTTGAGAATTTCACCTGCGCGGTAGAGACGGCAGGGCCTGCCGGAGGACCGGAACGGCTGGTCCTGCATTCGGGCTCATCCAGGGCAGCATCGTCGGTGCGGATCGGCAAGGCCCTGGAGCAGGATGGGACGGGTTTGCTTAAGCTCCTCGCCGACGACGCCGTTGCCGAGGACGGCTCCGCGGTCCAACGCCCTGCCAACGCCCAGTCCGTGCAGGTCGGGGACGCAGAGCTGGGCGGTGTCGTCCTCGCGGTCACGGCAGGGGAAAACGGCGGCGATCCGGTGACACCGGGAACCTTTGACGAAGCCTTCCGGAAACTGGACGCGGTGACGGATGTGAGCCTGCTGGCCGTGCCCGGCGAGACTTCGGCTGACGTGATGGATCTCGGCACGGCTTACTGTGCCAACCGCCCGTTGAAGGACATCTTCTTCATCGGGGAAACGCCCCGCGACACTCGCTCTGCCGATGAGGCCGTGAAGTACCGGGGCAGGTTGACCGCCAGCTCCTACGGCGCACTGTATTACCCCTGGCTCAAGGCGCCGGACCCGACCGGGCGGTCACGGGAACCGGTGATGCTGCCGCCGTCGGGCCATGTGGCGGGTCTCTACGCACGCATCGACGCGTCCCGGGGAGTCTGGAAGGCTCCTGCTGGAACCGAGGCCACGGTCAACGGAGTCGTCGGTCTTGGCACGGACCTCAGCGACGTCGAACACGGCAATTTGAATGCGAAAGGCGTCTGCGCCCTGCGCCGTTTCCCGGCCACCGGCGTTGTCGTCTTCGGTGCGCGTACGATCGCTGGACCGTCGGACGTGGAGTGGAAATACATCCCGATCCGCCGGACGGCAATGATGCTGCGCGTCAGCATCTACAACGGAATCCAGTGGGCGGTTTTCGAGCCCAACGACGAGCCTCTGTGGTCCCAGCTGCGGCTGAACATCGGCTCCTTCATGACAACACTCTTCCGGCGGGGAGCCTTCCAGGGCTCCTCGACGTCGGAAGCGTTCTATGTCAAGTGCGACAGCGATACGACAACGCAGGCAGATATCGATCTGGGCATTGTCAATGTCGAGGTGGGATTCGCGCCAGTAAAGCCGGCCGAGTTCGTCGTCGTCCGGATCAGCCAAAAGGCCGGCCAGGCCTCCGGCTGACCTGCGGACCTATTCGGAGAGGAACACGGCCATGGCAAGGTTCACCGTTAACAGCACGAGGTTCGACCCCTACCTGGGCTACAGGTTCAAGATCAAGTGGGATGGCCAGTACGTGGCCGCGTTGAACAAATGCGGGGCGTTGAAACGGACGACGGAGGTCACCGCTTGGTACGAGGGTGGTGACTCCAGCGGCCCGCATCAGATTCCGGGCAAGACCAAGTACGACCCGATCACCATGGAAGCCGGAGTCACCCACGACACCACGTTCGAGGAGTGGGCCAACAGGGTCAACAATTTCAAGGGCGATGCCGCGATGTCGCTGGCGGGCTTCCGCAAGGACATCAGCATCGAAGTGTTCAATCACCAAGGTCAAAAGGTCATGGCCTACAACGTGTACCGGTGCTGGGTCTCGGAATACCAGGCCCTGCCCCAGCTTGACGCGGGCGCCAACGCGGTCATGATCACCACGGTGAAACTCGAAAATGAGGGCTGGGTTCGGGACGTCTCCGTGCCCGAGCCCAAGGAGACTTGACCCGGAGCCTGGTGTTGTTGCGCCATGATCCATAAACGCGACCGCTGGAACAAGCGAGGTGAGCGATGCATACACTGGCCGGTACGCTGCCGGGCGGCTACTGGGATGGCGGCGGCACGCTGCACAGCCGGTTTGAGCTGACGCCACTGACGGGACGTGAAGAAGAACTGTTGGTACAGGCGACGGACCGTCTGCCCGCCGAGCTGGTTACCGAGGTGCTCTCACGAAGGGTCAGTAGCGTCGGGGGCCTCAGCCCCGTACGCGAGGAAGTGGCAAGGCAGCTGCTGGTGGGTGACCGCCAGTTCTTGCTGCTGCGGTTGCGGCAGGCGACATTCGGTGACCGGGTGCGCGCCGGGCTGGTTTGTCCGTGGGCAGATTGCGGAAAACGGGTGTCGGTCGAGTTCTCGCTGGCGCAGGTGCCCGTATTCGAGCTCGCGGACAAGGGCCCTGTCTACACAATGACACTGTCGAAGGCTGCGGCGGAAGATTGTGACGATGCCGGCCGGGAGGTGCGGTTCCGCCTGCCCACCGGCGCGGACCAGGAGGAACTCTCGGAGTGGCTGTCCGTGAACGAGGCCCAGGCGTTGACTTTGCTGCTGACCCGGTGTGTCAGGGCCATCGGAGGATTCTCACCGCCGGGGGAGGACCGGATCGGTGCCCTCTCGCCGTTGGCCCGCGCCGAAATCGAGGAGCGGATGCAGGAGCTGGCGCCCGGAATCGAGCAGGTGATGGAAGCCGGTTGCGTCGAGTGCGGCCGGCAATTCCTGGTGCCATTCGATGTGCAGCGGTTCTTCTTCGGCGAGCTTCGTGTTCACAGCGACCTGCTCTACCGCGAGGTTCACTACCTTGCCTACCACTATCACTGGAGCGAGCAGGAGATCATGGCGATGACGCGCGACAGGCGGCGCACTTACGTTGAGGTCCTGGCCGATGAGATCGAGAAGCTCAATGATGATGCATGAAGGCTATCTCCGCCGCGTGTTGGCCGACGGCGCCCGGAGATTCCGCTACCGCAGCGGCGTCGGGCGGCTCCTCGGGCAGCCCGACGCCGCATACGCCATTGATTTCGCGCCGGACCTGACGCCGGGATTCGCATTCCCCCATCCAGTGTGGAGGTCCAACGCCGTTTCCCGCTTGCCCGATGGGGCGTTCGAGCCCGTGCCCTTCGAGCCCGCACCCTTCCAACCAGGGCCCGTGGAACGCGAGCCCCAGGAGGCGGGGCGAATGGAACCGGAGCCAATGGACCCGGCAGAGTCCGATGCCGGCCGCCCGCCGGCGGACAAACGTTCGGGAACCCTGCCGGCGGACACGTCGGCGGCGTGGATGGTGGGGCTCTCCGGCGGTCGACCCCTCGACAACGACAGTCAGCCCCTGACGGAGAGTCGCCCCGGCGGGGGAGACCCACCGGTGCATGCACACAAGGACCCCGGCGCGAAGCCGCTCGTCGGCAACAAGCCGGGCCGGTCGGCGCTGATCATTCCCGGATCTACCGAACAACGCACTTCACACGCACATGCCCCTGCAACTGGTGCTTCCGGCCTCTATCCGGGTTACCCTTCGACGCTCCCCGCCCGGGCGTTCGACGACGGGGTGCATCCCGTCGGGGCGTTCGACGACGGGGCGTTCGACGACGTCGGTCCCGGACGGCCGCCCGCCGTGTTGCCCGGACATCACCCCGCCCACGGTCAGGAACAGCCGGAAGGCACCTTCCACGGCAAACCTGCCCCCGGCGCCAGCGGGGGTTTCCCGCCGTCGCCTATGCTGGCGCCCCCTGATGTACCTCGCGGATTCGAAGCGCCACGCCCGGGCGTCCTAGGGCCGGCGGAATCCGCCGTTGTGCAGCCCGCGGCTGCCCTATACCGAACACCGGTCGGCCAGAAATCGGATTTCACGCCGGCTCAGGCCCGGTTTCTGCCGGACCTGATGAGCGGGAACCAGGCAGCGGCGCGCGCCGCCGTAGATCCGAGAGCCGCGCCGGCCCGCCGTGACGGTGCCCTCGCGGAGCGAAGCCTGCGCGCGGCCAATGCAGGGCGGGGGAGTTCGGGCAGACCGGTGCAGGGCGTTCCCCGCCCGGACCTGTCTCACGTCGGGTCTGCAGAGGCGGAGGCATCGCACGGAGACGGGCAGGACTCAACGGCACTGCCACCGCGGCAGCCTGTTCCGCAGGTTCTTGGGGTCCCGGCCATGGGCGAGGATTCACGTAGCGGCAGTCCGGCCTTTTGGGAGCGCAGGCATCTGCGGCGATGGCAGACGGGACTGCTGCGATGAGCGCCTCGACAGCCATCGGCATGGTCAGCGCATCCTTGCGCAACCTGCTGGTCGCAAAGATGCGGCTGAGCCCGGTTGTCGACGTGACGGTGCTTGCCCCCGACGAACCGAGCAGCAGCAGGCGTATCAACCTGTTCCTTTACCGTGTTGAGGAAAGCGATTATCTAGCCAACCAGGACTCGACCGCCGGGCCCGGTAATCAGCTGATTCCGGCGCCGCTCTCACTCAGCCTCTTCTATCTGATGACGGTCTATGCTCCGAACGATGCCGTCAACGGAAACGTCACAGCCCAGGAGATCATGGGCGAAGCCATGCGGGTGTTCCACCAAAACTCCCCCATCCCGCGAGACCTCCTTGAGCCGGGGCTGGCGGAGGCCCGGGAGGACTTGCAGCTTGTCTGCAGGAAACTTGATCCGGAGGAGCTGAGCCGGATCTGGGCAACCTTTTCCCGGCCCTTCCGGCTGTCGGTTCTCTACCATGTGTCCGCCGTCCAGCTTGACGCTTTGTCGGATACGCCGCAGCCGGCTCCGCAGCGGGTGCGCACCGTCGGAGTTCCCGGGGTACGGCAGCCGGCCAAGCCTCCCTTGATCCTCGATGTGTTACCGGATCGTGGTCCGGCCGGCACTGCCGTCATGTTCACTGGCCAGAACATCGTAGGGTGGAAAGTCACGGCGAAAATCGGCGGCCACAGTATCCTCGATGCGGCGGAGCCGGCCGGAGACACCGTTGCGGCCACGATTCCGGACGGCCTGAAGGCCGGTGTCTACGAGGTGCAGGTGGACATCGCGGCCGCCTTCCGGCGGACTTTTTTGTTCGAGGTGGTGGCATGACCGAGGGCGTAACCGGGGCCGCGTATGCGAACAGTTACGGGCACATCCGTGACGAGCTGCGCAGGCTGGACATGCGGATCAGGCTCCGAGCACTGACCCTGCCACTTCTGAACCAGGAGGAGCCCCAGGCCCAGCTGGAGCGCACGGTCTACATCTCGCCCGGCGAAGTCGGGTGGCTGCTGGACGGGGCGGGCGGCGCCGGAGCCGACAAGGAAGCCGAGGCGGCAATGCGGAAGGCCCTCCACGGGCTGTCCGAGCAGATCGACTGTGCGGTCCGTTCAAGCCTTGAAGCTGGCATTCCGTTGGCTTTGCCGCGCCTGGCGGACCTCTTCGGGCTCTCGGAATTCGAGCTTCAGGCCGTGGTCATCTGCCTGGCGCCGGAGTTGCGCGCCAAATATGACCGCCTCTACGCCTACCTGCAGGACGACATCACACGCAAACGGCCCAGCGTGGACCTGGTCCTGGACCTGCTTTGCGAGACAGAGGATGAACGCTGGAAAAATCTTGAGGTGTTCAGCGGTACGTCCGCCTTGCTGCGGCGGGGACTGCTGCAGACCGTGGAGGACCCGCACAGTCCGTCCGGGTCAAGCGGGCTCGCCCAGTTCCTGCGGCTGGACCCGCGGATCCGGCAATTCCTCCTTGGTGATCCGCAGATGGACGCCCGCCTGGCCGGCCTGGCGCGGCTGCAGGCGCCGGCATCCGCTACAGTGTCGGACGCAGAGCCGATCGGCGGAACAGCGGCGCCCGTCCGGCTCGATCCGGTGCTGCCGGGGCAGCGCCGGCAGGTCCTCTACCTGCAGGGACCCGCTGGCGTCGGCAGAGCCTCCTTGGCGTTGCGCCTGTGCGCCTGCGCGGAACTGTCCATGCTCGTCCTTGATTGCAGGGCACTGCTGGAATCTTCTCCTGAGCAGCAGCGGGAGCTGATGGGTAGGGCATTCCGGGAAGCTGCCCTGCAGCACAGCGCGCTGTATCTGGAGCGGGGAGAGCTGATCCTGGGCGAGTCCGCCCGGGCAGCGCTGAAGTCGTTGGGCCAACTGGCCGACGAGCCCGGAGGTCCCGTCATCATTGCCGGCGACGTGCCTTGGACCTGCGGGCACGTTTTCGCCGGTGCGCACTTCGAGACTGTGGAGGTCCCGATGCCGGATGTCGCCGAACGCGCCGCGATATGGCGCCGGCAGCTGAACGGACGCACACCTGAGGTGGCGGATTGGGCCGAAGACCTTGCCGTTCGATTCGCGCTTACCCCCGCGAGGATCCGTGACGCAATCGCCGTTGCCGAACAGGAAAGCCGCCGCAGACCAGGAGCCCCGGCGCCGAGCGCCGAGGATCTGGCGGCGGCCTGCCGGAGCCAGTCCAACCAGAACCTTGGCGACCTTGCGGTCAAGGTGGACGCTCGTTACATCTGGGACGACCTGGTTCTGCCCGAGACGAAGACCGCGCAATTACGCGAGATCTGCAGCCAAGTGCGCTACCACCATAGGGTGTACGAGCTCTGGGGCTTCGGACGGAAACTCGCTCACGGAAAGGGCCTTACCGCTCTGTTCGCCGGCCCTCCCGGTACCGGCAAGACCATGGCCGCCGAAGTCCTGGCCGGCGAGGTTGGGCTGAGTTTGTTCAGGGTCGATCTGTCAGGCGTGGTCAGCAAGTACATCGGGGAGACCGAGAAGAACCTTTTCCGCATATTCCAGGAGGCGCGCAGCAGCAACGCCATTTTGTTCTTCGATGAGGCCGACGCGTTATTCGGCAAACGCACCGAGGTTGCTGACGCTCACGACCGCTATGCAAACATCGAGACGAGCTATCTGTTGCAGCAACTGGACGAACACGAGGGCGTCGTGTTGCTTGCATCCAACCTTCGCACCAACCTCGATGAGGCCTTCACCCGCCGCATTCGATATGTCGTCGATTTTCCGTTTCCGGACGCCGCCCACCGCCAACGCATCTGGGAAGCGCACTTTCCCGCAGAAGCGCCCATAGGGGACGACGTCGACGTCGCCACGCTGGCACGGGAATTTCCCCTCGCGGGGGGCAACATCAAGAACATCGTCCTTAACGCGGCGTTTCTTGCGGCCGCAGACGGCGGCACTATCAACGCCCGCCATATACGCCTAGGTACCCGCCGGGAGTTCGAGAAACTCGGCAAGCTTTGGAACGAGCGGCAGCCTGAGGGCCGGGTGGTGATCCGATGAGCGGCGTTCCCAGCAAGCCCCGGATCCTGCACGGCGCATTCGTGGAATTTGGCCTGAGTGTTCCGCCGCTGCTCGTAGCTTTCCAATACAATCCGCTGCAGCTCACACGGAACAGGGAGCTGACCTTCGCGCCTATGGCCCAGCCGGCGCCACGCGCCACGAGGGCTTACCCGAATCCCACGCCGCCGGAGCCGAGGCCGCTGCGAGACTTCCACGGCCGCAAACAATTCGAGGATCTGGACGAACTTCGCAAGAACCAGCTCGTTACCGTGCAGGAGCAGACGATCGGATTCGATGTGCGGCTGGATGCAACGGACAAACTGGACGAACGGGACGGCATCGCCGAGCAGTTCGGAATTGCACCGCAGTTGTCCACCCTTGAGCTGATGGTTTGCCCGAAAGGCGAGGGCGTCCTGGGCGGTGTGGTCAGCGAGTTGCTGGGCCAGCCGAAAGACTACATCCATCCCCGGCGCGCCAACCCGCCTCTGATTCTGTTCATCTTCGGCCGAAAACGGGTGCTGCCGGTGAACATCAACAGCATCCACATAACCGAGACGGAGTTCAGCGCGGATTTGAATCCGGTCCGGGCTAATGTCGCCGTTAGCCTGACGGTGATCGAGGGAAAGAACGCGCCGTACACGTACTCCCGGCTTATGACTGAGACCATGTCGGTCCTGAATCTGGCCAATATCGGCGACGTCGCCGACGTAGTGATCCCGGGGTGAGCGTGATGGCACACCGATATTCCCGCTACCGCACGTCCGCCGTCCCGCCCGCCCCGGATGCCCGGGGAAGGGTATCTGCGGCCACGGACTTGCGGGCCCTGCCCGCTACGCCGGGACGCTTTCGTCACGTCGTCTCGGAAGGTGAGCGGCTGGACCAGCTGGCGTACAAGTATTACGAGGAGCCCTTGCTCTGGTGGCATATTTGCGACGCCAATCCGGAGTTTCTTTCCCCCCTTGCGTTACTGGGGCAGGAACCGGTCGTCACTACGCGTTTCCCTTTGGGCGCATCGCCCGGCGGCAATTCTCCTGACTGGCCAAAGTTGATTCGCGCCCTGTTCGGGCTTGCCGGCGTCGAGGACGTCGCCATCGAGGAAACTGTCGAGTACCTCACCACCATCGAACCTGTGGAAATCGGGCCACGGGCCGTGAGGAAAGTTCCCATTACCCAAGAGCGCTTCAAGCGAACGCTCCTGGTGACTTATAACAATCGTGCCACCGCCGCCGAGACCCTGATAGAGGCTATCCGGGCAGCAGGACTTGAAATCGGGCCGCCGGTCGAGGTCGGGCAGCTGGGCCGGCAGATCGTCATTCCACCGGTGAGAGCGTAGGGGCAGGCATGGAGCAGGAGAAGCTACGCATCGAGATAGGCGGCACAGAGCTCCCCGGGCTGTACGACGACCTGGTCAGTCTGGAAGTTGAACTGGACGACGAACTCGCAGGGATGTGCCGAATCACCCTTGCGGTGCTCCAGCGTGACGACGGCACCTGGCCCTACCTTGATGACGAGCGGTTCCAGCTCTGGCAGCGAGTCGCCGTCACAGCCGGGCTTGGAGATGACGACGAAAAGCTCTTCTCCGGCTTCGTAACCCATGTGCGGCCGGAGTTTGCCGGTACCCCCGACCAATGCCAGTTGGAGCTCTGGGCCATGGACGCGAGCGTGCTGATGGACCGGCGGGTTGTGCTCAAAGACTGGCCTAACCGCAAGGACAGCGACATCGCCGCGGAAATTTTCGGGACCTATGGCCTAAGTTCGCAGGTCACCGACACAGGAATCATCCACAGCGGCGAAGTCTCCACGATCATCCAGCGCGAAACCGACATCCGCTTCCTCAAACGCCTCGCCCGGCGCAACGGTTATGAATGCTACATCAGGGGGAATACCGCCCATTTCGGGCCGCCCGGGCTTTCAGGACGTCCGCAACCGGTCCTGAACGTGCAGTGCGGTGAGGAAACCACGGTCACGCACTTCACCATCGAAGCGAACGCGCTGGTGCCATCGTCGATCGCGATGTCCCAGATTGATCATCTGACCAAGGAAGTCCTTGACACGACTGTGGACCGTGCCGCCCAGAAGGCACTCGGGGGGAAAGCGGCCACCGTCTATCTGCCTGCGGGCATGAGAAAAGAACCAACACATCTCAACCAGACCATCACCACCGGACGCTCCGAAATGGAGGCCCTGTGCCAGAGCCTGCACGACAACGGCGAGTGGTTCGTAACAGGGGAGGGCGAGGTGGCCGCCAACCAGTATGGCACCATCCTCATGCCGCGAAAAACCGTCACCATCAAGGGGATCGGTGAAAACTTCAGCGGCGTCTATTACATCACGCGCGTCACCCACGTCTTTGAGCCAGGCGGTTATACACAGGTCTTTACCGTCCAGCGCAACGCCCTGATGCCGACGGGAAGCGAGACTTTCTCTGCCGACGGCGGTGGATTACTACCCGGACTGCCGATCTGAGGAGGACCCCATGATGGATCTGGAACGCGTTGTCGCCGACTTGGTGGAGAAGGTTGAACGCCGCCACTATGGCAAGTACCGAGGCATTGTCGTCGACAACGAGGACCCGAAGGGGCTAGGCCGGCTTACGGTGCGCGTGCCGAGCGTCCTCGGTACCGACGTGGTGGCGGGCTGGGCTAAAGCGTGCGTTCCATATGGTGGAGCTGACCAGCAAGGTTTGGTATTCATTCCGGATCGCGGGGCTGGGGTATGGATCGAATTCGAGGAAGGCGACCTGGAATTCCC
>NZ_JBFTZW010000099.1:0-10798 GCF_056406555.1 Arthrobacter sp. P1_B4 | reverse complement strand
GGTCCACCCAGACCCGGAAGCGCTGTTCATCTCCGGGGGGCACACCGAGAAGTTCGCAGATCACCGTGACGGGCAGGGGATACGCCAGATCATCGACGACGTCGATCCGGCTGCGGTCCGCCATGTTGTCGACCAGATCGGTGACAATTTCCGCCATCCGCGCCTCCATCCCGGCCACCCTGCCAGGCGTCGTGGGCGGCCCGAAGTGCCGCATGGTGATCCGCCGGAACTTGTCGTGATCCGGGGGATCCATGCTGAGGAAAGTCGGCGTCATGCCGGCGCCGTCCCCGTCCTCACCAATCGTGGCGCCCGCCGCGGCGGCAGCCGGGTTGCGGGTTATGTCGGAGCTGACCCGTGGATCGTGCAACAGGGCGGCGATCTCCGCGTAGGTGCTCACTAGATAGCTTCCGTCCGGAAGGCGTCTCACGGGGGTTTTGCGGAGTTCGTCGTAGAACGGGTAGGGGTTAGCCCGGTTGGTGTAGTCGAGGATCTGCTCCCAGGTGCTGGACTCGGCCATGGCGAAGGCTCCTTGGGTCGTGGGCCGGTCGCTGCCGGTCTCCGGTGCGGCGCATTACGGGAGGCGGCGGTCAGTCAATCTGGCGCGCCGCTCATTGGGATAGTGGCCGGTCACGACGACGGTCGCATCCTGGGTGGGGCTGGCGGCAGGCTGGAACCCGGCCGGCACGGGCTGCGCATCGTCCGGCTCGTCAATATGGTGGAAAGTCGGCGGGAAGGACGCCGCTTGGTCAATCAGCGGTTCATAGAAGTCAAGCCATTTGTTCTGGTTGAACGCCACTGCAGCCACGATGCGGCCCTTGTAGCCGTAAACGGCCAGGAACCGCCGGGATCCGACCGATCCTTGCACGATGGCGACCTCATCGGCGACCGAGGGCACGCCCACGCTCTTAATTTCGGTGCCGAACTGGACGGACCAGAATTTGGGCACAGCCAGGTGCGGCCACCGTGCCGTTTCGCCGCTGACCATGTTGTGCGCTGCAACCTCGGCCTGGGAGACCGCGTTGCCCCAGTGCTCGACGGCGAGGAACTGGTAGCCGAACATCGGCTGCGGGGCGCGGGAAACGTCGCCGGCGACGAAGACGTCATCGGTGACCAGCCCGTTGACGTCGAAAGCCCGGCAGCCGGCGTCGCACGCGACACCCCACACGCCGCTCGCCAATCCGGAGCCTGCGAGCCAGTCACCGTTACGAACGGTCCCGAGCGCGGTGACCGCGATGTCCACGTCAAGTGTTGTGCCATCGGAGAGGCGGGCGCGGCGCAGCTGTCCGCCGGCATCGCCTTCCAGTGAAACGACCCTGACGCCGCAGCGCAGATCCACGCCGTTCTCGATCTGCAGATCTCCGGCAATTGCACCGATCACGCTGCCGAGCGCCGCGCCAAGCGGTGCCGGGCCTGCCTCCGCCACGGTGACCGGCAGGCCAAGTTCGCGGCACACCGAAGCGACCTCGCAGCCGATGAACCCGGCGCCAATGACCAGGACCCGGCGAGGGCGAGGGCATGCGGCCAGGAGCTGCCGAAGCGTTGCCGCGTCCTCCCGGGTCCGCAATGTCAGCACGCCTGCCAGCGCCGCCTCCGCCGCGTTTGGCCAGGACCGGGCCCGCACGCCAGTGGCGATCAACAACTTGTCGAATCCGATCCGGCCACCGTCGGCGAGGTGCACCTGCCTGGCGGCGAGATCCAGACCCGTGGCCGCGACGCCCAGGCGCCAGTCGGCGTCGATTCCCCGGCGGCGCGGCAGCGACGTGTCAGCGGACCGCACCGACCCGGCCAGGACCTGTTTCGAGAGCGGCGGCCGGTCATACGGCTCGTGCGCTTCCTCACCAATGAGAGTCAGCGAGCCCGTGAACCCTTCCTCGCGCAGCCGCTCCGCCGCGCGCAGCCCGGTCAGTGACGTGCCCACGATGACAATCCTGCCGGATCGAAGGAACGTGCCCCCGTTGCCTCCGGCGGCAGCGGCCRTTCCCGGGGCTTCTTCGGGAGGCCGCGGCCTCTGCGGCTCTTCAAGCTGGTCGAGGCGGATGGCCTGGACCGGGCAGGCCGCGGCGGCCCGCCGGATCCTCGTGCGCTGCGCCTCGTCAGGGGCCGGATCGTAGGTAAGTGCCTCGTCCCCCTGGATCGTGAAGACCTCCGGGGCGAGGAAGGCGCATTGTGCGTAACCCTGACACTTAGTGAGATCGACGACGAGCCTCATGCCGAACTTCTCCCTGTTTGCTCAAGCCAATCGAGTCTAAGCCTCGCGGGCTGGCCGCGGAAGAGGCCTGGGGCCGGGTACGGCGAGGCTGCGGACGCCCTCCAGAGCGGAGCGTGGGGGGTCTTGCGGCGGAGGCGGACCTTCGCCATGCGGCCGCGCTCGGGGCGGCGGCAGGAGTGCAGGTGACACTTAGCCATCGCTCCGGCCGAGTTGCCCCTCGGTGAGGGAACGTGAGCGCCGGGTGTCCTGTATCCGGCGTCCGGTGTCCGGTGTGGCTGTAGGGTGGACGCCGATGACTCTTTCTGAAGAACTTCTTGTGGCGTACGACCAGCAACTCCGGACAGCTGCCGAGACGCCCGGTGCCAGCGGCGTTGAACGGCTGGGTCCGCTGCGGCTGGTGACCTTCGCAGGCGGCAGGGGCTTCGTGACCTATCAGAACCTCGATGGGGCCAACGCCCGGACGATCGCGCAGTGGGTGGCCGAAGCGCTCGCGTTTTACCGCAGCGATCCCGCGATCGTGCGGGTCGAGTGGAAAACCCGCGGCCACGATCATGCACCCGGACTCCACGGGGCACTGCTCGACAACGGATTTGAGCCCGATGAGACCGAGTCGATCATGATCGGACCGGCAAACGCGTTGAATGCGGACGTGCAGCTCCCGCCCGGCGTCAGCCTGCGGCCGGTGAGCGCAGAACGGGACATCCGCGCCATGAGCGCGATGCAGGACGAGGTTTTCGGCGTTGACGTCTCCGACGGCAACGCCGACGCAATCCTGCAACGCATGGCGCGCGATGACGGCATGGAACTGTGGGTGGCCGAACACGAAGGACTGATCGTGAGCGCGGGCCGCCTCGAGCCGGTGCCGGGTACGGAATTCGCGGGCATCTGGGGCGGGGCGACGCGTCCAGAATGGCGTGGCCAGGGTATCTACCGGGCCCTCACCRCCGCCCGGGCCCGGGCCGCGCTGGCGCTCGGGAAGAAACTCATCCACAGTGACTCGACTGAATATTCCCGACCGATCCTGGAACGCTATGGATTGCTGCGAGTCTCAACGACCACCCCGTACCGGTGGCGGCGCTGAGGGCCCAATTGCACTGGCGCGGTGCGTCCTAGCCCCCGGGATGGAAGGCCGCCGGCGGTCCGGGGAACGGTCCGCCCATGCCCTCAGAGCCGTCTCCGGCGCCGCTGCCGAGGAGGCTTCGGGTGAGCGCGGCGCTGTCGGCCATCAGGTCATCCACAGCCTTCTGAAGATGATGGTCCGCCACCGGCGCGCCGTCCAATGCGCCGGCAACGACCGCGCGGCGGACGAGTTCGCGTGCGAACGAGGCGGTGGTTCCTTCGGTGCGGGCGGCGGCGTCTTCAATCGAGCCCGGGCTGAGGGGAATACTGCGGGCATACAGTGTGATCAGCGCAACCCGCTCCGCCCGGGCAGGCATAGGAATTTCCACGGCCAGGTCCACACGGCCGGGACGCTGGGCCAAGGCGCGTTCCAACATGTCCACGCGGTTGGTGGTGAGGACGAACGCCACGTCCGCGTCGCTGGCCAAACCGTCCATGGCGTCCAGCACCTCGAATAGCAGCGGCTGTGGTCCGTGCCCGAAGCTGCGGTCCTCGGCGATGAGGTCGCAGTCCTCAAGGACGACGATGGAGGGCTGCAGCGCCCTGGCCATGGTGGCGGCTTCTGAGATCCTGGCGAGCGATCCTCCCGAAAGAAGGATTGCTGTGACACCTTCGCTCCGGCTCAACAAATACCGTACCGTGTGGGTCTTGCCCGTCCCCGGCCTGCCGTAGAGCAGGACGCCGCGTTTGAGGTGCTGGCCGTACCTGATCAGAGACTCACGGTGCTCGGCGATACCTAAGGCGTGGTCCGACACTCTCTCCAGCAGGCCATCCGGCAGGATGACATCCGACGCGGCAAGGACGGGCCGTGCATGGAACGTCACCCCGGCCGCGCTGGGACCATACTCGCCCATCACCAGGGAAATGACCTGTCCCTTGAGCACGCTGCGGTGCTGCATCCGATTGCGGAACTCCGAGAGGAAGCGTGCGGCCTTATCTGTAGCGCCGGCCAAAACCTCAAGGGAAGCTGACTGCCGGCCGTACCGGGGGTTGGCGTCCCGCTGCAGCACGGCGATCGGACTGCCTCCATGGCTGAATAGCCAGAGCCCCAGTGCCACGGCCTGCCGTTGTTCGTCCGGCCCGACAGCCAAGTTGGCGTAGTCCGGCTGGGACAGGGGGAACTGCGGATATAGCTGGGACTGCTGCAGCATGTCGCTCAGCGAGTGATGGTGGCGTTGGTCGCCGCCGCCGATGCCCACGAGCCGGAACTCAGGATCCTCTGCGGCGAGCTCTTCCATGAGGATGTCTGCGTCCACGAATCGGTGCGGCGGAATCTCCTCAACCACTACTGACACTGATTCGGCCCGGACCGCCAAATGCTCGGTGAGCGCAGTCAGCAGCTGGGTACCCGGTTGCCCCCGACGCTGCCCGGACTGCGCAAGCTCCACGAGCCGCGCGAAATCGTCGATGAACTTCCCCAAAATTTCATCCATGGGCTTACCCTACCAGCGCCGCAAATCGGTGTGGCGCTCATGCTCTCCAGCAAGCGTCAGCCGGTAGTTGCGCTGACCGCGATGGTGCCGCCCTGGGGGTCCCTGATCACGGCGCTGCGAAATCCCGGCGAGTCCATGGGCGCCATCAAGATGCTGCCACCCAGTGTTAGGGCCTGCCGGGCAATGGCGTCCGCGTCGCGGACGGCGAAATTGACGCTCCAATGCGGCGGGACCGCGACGCCGTCCGTGGCTGCCACCACTGCCACTACCCGGCCGGAGCGGAGCCACCGCGAGAAGGGGGCGTCCGGGACGGGTTCGAGTTCCCAGTCGAACATTGCACCGTAGAACGCCTGGGCCCGCCCGAGATCTGTGGTGTGCAGCGAGCTCATGGCCCAGGAATTCGGCTCATTGGCCAGCTGGGCGCCGTCGTTCCCTCCTGCTTGCCGCAGGCAGAACGGGATGCCGGTGGCATCGGCGAGCACAGCAATACTGTTATCCGGGCCGGCACCAAACGGCCCCAGGCGCTTGCCCCCCGCCCGCTCGGCACGAGCCAAGGCTTCCCCGACGTTTACGACACGCACGTGGGTGATCCACCCCGGCGGCGATTGCGGCGGCGCCTGTCCGATTCCGGCAACCAGCCGACCGCGGAGGCGCGCAACGTAATAGTCGCCGTCGAAACCGGACGGCATCGGCGTCGGGTCGTCGAAAGTCCACCCGAAGAGCGGACCGTAGAAGTCCTTGGCCGTCTGGGGGTCGGGCTGCCAGGTGTCGACCCAGCACGGAGCACCGACTGAGGAGGTATCCCGCGCTGTCATTGAAACCCTTTCTCCGGGGCCCATTATTCCGCGAACATTGTTTCCCAGGACCGCGGAGTGGATCAAGACCCATCTGCGATTCCGGCGAGGCAAACTGCCGAACCTCCATGACCGAGCGGAAAACACCGTCGCTCGGGAAACCTGGCACCTGTGCGGTAGGCTCGCCAACATATTTCTGGCCAATTGGGGAACCATGAATAGAGGAATGAAAACTCGCCAGGCTGAACGATCCGAATGACTTCTGCTACCGAACGATGGGACCGTGGAACAGCACCCGGTCCTCGGACGAGGAAGTCCGGAGCATGATGTCCGTTGAGCGAATGGTGAGGGCCGGCAAGACCGTTCAGGAGATCCAGCGCTACTACCCGGAATACGCCCCGTCCACGAAATGACGGCCAGCGCACCGGCCGGTTGACCTCATCCGCATCCCACATCTTTCCGGACGGTGGTCCTTACAAACACCGGGGCCTGGAGACGGTGAGCCGGACCACKGGATATCGGCCGGAATAACAGCATATCAATTGTTACTCGCTTTTCCTTTTGCAAGGCAAATGCAATTGCTATTCTGAATTTGGTCAGGCAGAGGCTGCAATCTTCGTTGCGGGAGTTCCTATCTCATGGCCACCAGAGTCGTTGTCCCCGGCAGTGCCGTAGTCCAGTTCACGGCGTTGGCCTTTAGATCGGGCACGACTTCCGGCTGGCCTGCTTCCTTGCGCGCCCCCGCTGTGGTGTCTGAGCTGATCGGGGCGCGATTACGCGGCCGGCACGCGGGACCAGAGCCTGAACCCGGGCTTCCCTAGACCAGCGCGGATGCGGCCCTGTGAAAACCAATCGGGGGTGGCCGCATCCGCGCTCACCAGCACCCATTGTTCAATGCCGCTCTTTTGGTTCAGAACATTGACCCGGGAGGCCGGTGCCGTCAGGTGCGCGCAGCGAGGATCTGCTCGCGCAGAATGTCCGCGTGGCCGCAGTGCTGGGCGAGTTCCCTGAGCATGTGCAGGTAGACCCACCGCAGCGGCAGCGGGCCGCGCCGGTTGCCTCTGACAAGGTCGTCAAGGCCGAGCGAAGCGGCCCGACGCCGTGAGTCCCCGCAGGCCTGGAGGTAGGCGGCCTGGAGGTCCGCGATGGTGTCGTCATCCGCCAGGATGAACGATTCGTCGGGGGTGGCCGGAATGCCGATCTCCGCCCGGGGCCGGCACGTGATGGCCTCGTCAAACCAGACCTTCTCCACGAAGGCGGCGTGCTTCACCAGCCCGAGGAGGGTGGTCCGCGACGGCACCAGCGAGGCCCGGGCCTCTTCTTCGGTGAGCCCGTCCAGGCAGGCGTGCAGGTCCGCGCGATGCTCATCGAGGAATGCATCGAACTGGGTACGCAGGTCCGCGGCCAGTGTTGCCGGATCCATGCTGGTGCGAGAGCTCATGGCCCCACATCCTATGGCTGAAAGGCCCGGTCCGGAAGCGGTGGGCCGGGCCTTTCCGCGGACGCGGTCAGTGGCCGCGGGCGATCCATTCCTCAAGGTGCGGTGCTTCGGCGCCGATCGTTGTGGGATCCCCGTGGCCGGTCCGGACCGTCGTGTCGGCCGGGAGCGGCAGGAGCCGGGTCCGGATGGACTCGATGATGGTCGGGAAGTCGCTGAAGGAACGGCCCGTCGCCCCGGGGCCACCCTGGAACAGCGTGTCCCCGCTGAACACTGTTTTTTCGCTGAGCACGGTGCCTTCGCTTTCGAGAAGGAAGCAAACGGACCCGGGCGAGTGGCCGGGGGTGTGCAGTGCCACGAGCCTTGCCCCTGCGACGTCGAATGTGTCGCCGTCGGCAATGGCGTGGTCCGGCTCGGTGCCGGGGAACACCCGCTCCCACAGCATCCAGTCGGCCCGGTGCAGGTACACGGGCGCGTTCACGAGCATCCGGAGGGCTCCGACTGCGCCGATGTGGTCATCGTGGCCGTGCGTGAGCAGGATTGCCGTGACCTTCCTGCCCGAGACGGCCGCGGCCACGGCAGCGGGATCGTGGGCCGGATCGATGATGACGCATTCGGCGTCGTCCCCGAGGATCCAGACGTTGTTCTCAACATCCCAGGTGCCCCCATCGAGGGAAAACGTCCCGGAGGTCACCAGCCGGTCGATCCGGATGCTTACAGGGCCGGCGTTCACAGTTCCACCACCGAGCGCAGCACAGCGCCGGCGTGCATCTTCGTGAAGGCTTCCTCGATCTGGTCGATCGTGATCCGCTCCGTCACGAAGGCGTCCAGGTCCAGCTTGCCCTGCCGGTAGAGGCTGATGAGCGTGGGGAAGTCACGCGAAGGCAGGCAGTCGCCGTACCAGGAGGACTTCAGCGAGCCGCCGCGGCCGAACACATCCAGCAGCGGCAGTTCCAGGGTCATCTCCGGGCTCGGCACACCCACCAGGACCACCGTGCCGGCGAGGTCCCGGGCGTAGAAGGCCTGCTTGTATGTTTCCGGGCGGCCGACGGCGTCGATCACCACATCGGCGCCGAAACCGCCGGTCAGTTCGCGGATCGCTTCGACGGGGTCGACGGCGGAGGAGTCCACCGTGTGGGTGGCGCCGAGCTCCGTGGCGCGCTGGAGCTTTTTGGCGTCGATGTCGACGGCGATCACGGTGGTGGCGCCGGCGAGCGCTGCGCCGGCGACGGCCGCCGTGCCGACTCCGCCGCAGCCGATCACGGCGACCGAATCGCCGCGTTGGACGTTTCCGGTGTTGATCGCCGCGCCGATGCCTGCCATGACGCCGCAGCCGAGCAGGCCGACGGCGGCGGGATCGGCGTCGTCGTCCACCTTGGTGCACTGGCCTGCCGCTACGAGGGTCTTTGCGGCGAAGGCGCCGATGCCCAGCGCGGCCGTCAGCTCGGTGCCGTCCTCAAGCGTCATTTTCTGGGTGGCGTTGTGGGTATTGAAGCAGTACTGCGGCTGGCCCCGGCGGCAGGCGCGGCACTCGCCGCAGACGGCCCGCCAGTTCAGCACCACGCGGTCCCCGGGGGCGACCTCGGTGACATCCGGTCCCACGGCACTGACAACGCCGGTGGCCTCGTGGCCGAGCAGGAAGGGGAAGTCGTCGTTGATGGCACCCTGCTTGTAGTGCAGATCGGTGTGGCAGACACCGCAGGTGAGGATGTCCACGAGGGCCTCGCCGGGGCCCGGGTCCGGCACCAGGATCGTCTCCAGGGTGACGTCGGCATTTTTGGAACGGACTACTGCGGCTTTGACTTTATGGACCATGAAACAAGCTCCTCTGTTCTGGAACGCGGATTGCTGGCACGACTTACTGGTTACTGGCACAACGGGCGGCGGCGCGGCCCTTGGGAGGCCGCGCCGTCGTGGTTTGGTGGTGTCCTTGGATGCAGGAAGGGCCTAGGCGGCGAGGCGGCTCTTGACCTCAGCTGCGGAGGGGTTGGTGGCGGCGGTGCCGTCCGGGAACAGCACGGTGGGGACGGTGCGGTTGCCTCCGTTGAGCTGCTCGACGAGATCGGCCGTGCCTTCGACTTCCTCGATGTTGATCTCGGTGTACCCGATGCCCTGTGCGTCCAGCTGCTTCTTCAGCCGGTTGCAGTAGCCGCACCACGTGGTCGAAAACATGGTGATGGTGCCGGATTCCGGGGTGAAGTCCACGAAGTTCTCCTCAAGTAAGTGGTGGGGCCGGCGKATCGGGCCGGCCCCACTGAAGTCGTACGTCACTGTCATCAACCGTACCCCGCAGCCCGCTATTCCCGCAGAGAAGGCTGCCCCCTACTCCGTCGGACGCGAATTCGCGGTAAAGATGCGAAGTCGCCGGAAAGTTCCGGCGAGTTCGCACGTTGCCGGCGACCTCGGCGGGCTCAAAATGGTCTTCCCGCAGGGTGCGCGACGGCGGCTGGGCGGATGACATGGGATGGGTGCGGTGGCATGCTGGTGCCATGTGTGGACGCTACGTGATGGCCCGGGCCGTCGGAGACCTGCTGGCCGAATTCGATGCCGGGCTGGAGGATGAGATCGCGATTCCGCCGTCGTGGAACGTGGCCCCGACGGCGGATGTGCCGATCCTGCTCGAACGGCTGGTGGAGGGAGAACCGGTCCGCCAACTGCACATTGCGCGGTGGGGCCTGGTGCCGTCCTGGGCCAAGGACCCGGGCATCGGGTCGAAGATGATCAATGCCCGCAGCGAGACCGTGCTGGAGAAGCCCGCCTTCCGGAAAGCGACCCGCGCCCGTCGCTGCGCCGTCCCGGCTGACGGCTACTACGAGTGGAAGGGTGAGGGCCGCACCAAGCAGCCCTACTACGTCCATCCCAAGGACGGACGCCCCATTGTCTTCGCGGGACTCTATGAATGGTGGCGGGACCCGTCCAAGGAAGAGGGCGACCCGGAGCGCTGGATGCTCTCGACCTCGATCATGACCACCGACTCGCCGCCGGAGGGCTACGCCGGGGGAATGCTGGCCGAGCTGACCGCGCTGCATGACAGGGTTCCGCTGCCCATGAACCGCGAGACCATGCAGACGTGGCTGGACCCGCAGGCCGATGACGCGGCCGGGCTCGTGGATCTGGTCCGGGCCGGGGCGCACGACGTCGCGGAAGGCTGGACGATCGACGCCGTCGGAACCGCCGTCGGGAACGTCAGGAATGACTCACCGGAACTCATCCAGCCGGTGGGGAGCCTGTTCTAGCGGGTACGCCGCCCTGTCAAGGTGCCCGGCGGCTGCCGAGGCACGGGGCGGTACTGGTCACCTGAGGTCAGAGCGTTACTTTGCCGTCGCCGTCGACCGACCAGTCGGGGTTGAAGGCGACCTCCCAGCGGTAGCCGTCGGGATCGGCGAAGTAGCCGGTGTAGCCGCCCCAGGGCTGGGTCTTCGGTGCCGCAACGATGCGGGCTCCCGCGGTCCCGGCTTCGGCCATCACCCGGTCGACGTCCGCCGTGCCGGCCAGGTTGTGGCTGAGCGTGATGCAGGCAATGCCGGCAGGGGGATCGGTGGCCGCCTCGGACTGCATTTGACCCGCGTCCCAGAGCGAGAGGATGAGGCCGTGGTTGACCTGGATGAAGAGCACTTCCCCGGGGACTTCCCGGTGGACCGGCCATCCGAGGCCATCGACGTAGAAGCGGCGTGAGGCGTCAACACTGCGGACACCTAGCGATATGAAGTCGACTCGTGGCTGCATCTTTCGATACTGTCATGCACATGCCCACAAATCACGCAGACGACAAGGCCGCCCAGGCCGACCGCGAACAGCTCGCCGC
>NZ_JBFTZW010000098.1:0-10878 GCF_056406555.1 Arthrobacter sp. P1_B4 | reverse complement strand
ACACATCACAATGGGAACATTAGCGAAAGCGATCACGTAGGAGCGCCGGGTAATTCCAAGTCGAAAATTCTCGATCCGGTGGTGAATGACTTACCAGTCACTCCGGGCATTCCATTGGAATCACAGCGGGCAGGCCAAGTGTGTGTCCCGGCCGTAGCGAGCACCATCGGCCAGTGGCACGGAACGCTTCCCGCGGGGACCACAGTGAGTCAGATTGAGCAACGAATGGGCGTAACAGTTGGCGCTAGCGCCGGTGAGCACAAATTTTCCACGAACTATGAGGCAATCAATTTTGTTGAAAAGGCTACCGGCTTAAAGGCGAGCAAAGTTGGAAAGGATAATCCCTTTTCTCCATCCAATCCGGGGACCTTTGCGATAATCGAACCCAATCCATTGGGCAATGGTGGTCACATGACGTTTAGTTTAATACTTCCAGAAAACGGCGGAATGTACATTTGGGACCCGCTCGTCGGCGGTCCCGTCTGCACAGCTGATAGGAGTTTCCAAAAGGGAACACAGATATGGAAGTTTGCTCAGCCCTGAGCTGAGAACCTTCAACCATTCCCAAGAATCAGGTGCAGCCCGCCATCATCCGCGAAGTCCTTTCGGCCTGGGTGCGGATGTGTTGTGGTGGAACAGGAGGTCCCGGGCGTGTTTCCCGGATTCGCGGATAAGGGTTGGGGATATGGGCACACCGCCCGGACCGCCTCGACTCTGGCGCGGCGGTGAACTCACCAAAAAGCATTCCACGCCGGCGGCGTCGTACCACTCCTGGCGGCGGGCAAACTCCCCTGCGTCCTGGCGGGACCACTACACCTCCAGGGCGATCCTGCGGCCGCCCTTCTCGGCGAGCACACCGGCAGTCCATGCCCCGTCGGCGGAGCGGTGCTCGACCGTCGCATCCCAGCTGGCCTCGATGGCTGCGCGGGCGATGGTGGTCTTTGCAGCCATGCGGGTTTCGGACTAGCACTCGATGAGTCCGCACGGGACGCCGCTCTTATGGGCGAAAATGCTAGAGGCTGCGCCTTGAACGCCGCGGGAGAATGTGTCTTCGATAAGCCGCTGCCGCAGGATGAGGCGCGGTTGCGCGAGCTTTTCCTCGGTCTGCAGCAGCACGGCCGGGTGCTGGTAATCGTGGATCGGCCAACACCATCGGGGCGCTGCCGATAGCCGTGGCGCGGGACTGCGCCTGCACCGTGGCCTACCTTCCGGGCCTGGCGATGCGCAAGCCGCGGTTCTATATCCGGGGAAGTCCAAGACGGACGCCCCGGATGCGTTCATCATCGCCGATACGGCCCGGTCGATGCCGCCCCTGCGGGCCGTTGACCGGGACAGCGAGGTGCTCGCGGCGCTCAAGGTCCTTTCCGGATTCGACGCGGATCTGACCCACGAGTACACCAGGGCGATCAACCGCCTGCGGTCCTTGCTGCTGCAGATTTTCCCCGCCCTGGAGCGGGTCCTCCCCGGAACGGTACTGACCCGCTCCCTGGTCTTGGAGTTGTTCATCAAATACTCCGGACCCACCGGCCTCCGCGCTGCAGGCCGGGGCAACGTGCTGCGCTGGGCCCGGAACCACAGCCGCAAGGACCCGGCCACGCTCATCGACGCCGTCTTCACAGCCCTGAACGAGCAGACCGTCACCGTGATCGGCACCGAGGTCGTTGAACTCGTGATCCCACGCGTCGCGGCACAGATCAGGGAACTCAAACACCAGCGGGGCACCGTCGCCGCCGAAGTGGAAAAGCTCCTGGACGACTTCCCTCATTCCACGGTCTTGATGTCCCTGCAGGGAGTCGGCATCAAGACCGCCGCGACCATACTCCTGACCATCGGCGACGCCAGCACCTTCACCTCCGCCGGCCATCTCGCCCGCCTACGCTGGCATCGCCCCCGTCACCCGCAGTTCAGGGTCGTCGATCCGCGGGGAGTTCCCTGCCCGTTCAGGCAAGAAGCAACTCAAGAACGCGCTCTTCAGACCGCTCGGATCGCCAGCTCCCACCACCCTGCCTCCAACTCCTACTACGAGAAGAAACGCGCACAGGGAAGGAAAGACAACGCCGCCGTCATCTGCCTGGCCCGCCGACGCTGCGACGTCATCGACTCCATGCTCAAACACGGCACCCTCTACGAAGAAGAACCCGCCAGGCCGCTTGACGAAAGCATAGGGCCCCCAGCCTGCCCGGTCAGGAGGCCAGGTTGCGGTGGGTTCTCAGGGTGTCGGGGTGGTCCGGGCCCAGGACCCGGATCTGGTCCTGGAGCAGTTCACGGAACAGGGTGAGGGCGCCGGCGGCGTCCCCGGCTTCACCGGTCCAATAGGCCAGGTTGCTCCGGGTTATCAGGGCGCCAAGAGCGTCCGGGCCCAGGATGCGGATCTGGTCCGGGAGCAATTCGCGGAACAAGTTGATGGCCTCCGCAGAGTCCCCGGCTTCACCGGTCCAATAGGCCAGGTTGCTGCGGGTGGCCAGGGTTTCGGGGGCGTCCGGGCCCAGGATGCGGATCTGGTCCGGGAGCAATTCGCGGAACAAGTTGATGGCCTCCGCAGAGTCCCCGGCTTCACCGGTCCGGTCGGCCAGGTTGCTACGGATTCTCAGGGTTCTCAGGGTGTCGGGGGCGTCCGGGCCAAGAATGCGGATCTGGTCCGGGAGCAGTTCGCGGAACAAAATGACAGCCCCCGCAGAGTCCCCCGCCTCTGCAGTCCACGCCGCCAGGTAGCTGCGGGTGGTCAGGGTGTCAGGAGCGTCCGGGCCCAGGACCCGGATCTGCTCCTCGAGCAGTTCACGGAACAGGGTGACAGCACCCGCGGCATCCCCAGCCCGCACGGTAAAGTACGCCAGGTTGTTGCGGGTGGTCAGGGTGTCGGGGTGGTCCGGGCCCAGGACCCGGATCTGGTCCTGGAGCAGTTCACGGAACTGGGTGAGGGCGCCGGCGGCGTCCCCGGCTTCACCGGTCCAATAGGCCAGGTTGCTCCGGGTTATCAGGGCGCCAAGAGCGTCCGGGCCCAGGACCCGGATCTGGTCGGCGAGCAATTCGCGGAACAGGGCGATAGCCCCGGCGGCGTCCCCGGCCCGTCGGATCAGGGAGGCCAGGTTGTTGCGGGTGGTCAGGGTGTCGGGGGCGTCCGGGCCCAAGACACGGACATCGTCCCGGAGCAGTTCGCGGAACAAGTTGATGGCCTCCGCGGTGTCCCCGGCTTCACCGGTCAGGTGGGCCAGGCCGCTGCGGGTGGTCAGGGTGTCGGGGGCGTCGGGGCCCAGGATGCGGATCTGGTCCTGGAGCAATTCGCCGTACAGGGTGAGAGCCCCTGCGGTGTCCCCGGCTTCACCGGTCAGGTGGGCCAGGCCACGGCGGGTGGTCAGGGTGGCCGGGTCATCCGGGCCCAGGACACGGATCTCGTCCGGGACCAATTCGCCGAACAGGGCGATAGCCCCGGCGATGTCCCCGGCTTTACCCGTCCAGTGGGCCAGATAGTTGCGGGTGGTCAGAGTGTCGGGGGCGTCCGGGCCCAGGACCCGGATCTGGTCTACGAGCAAGGTCCTGAACAAGGCGAGTGCACCCGCGGTGTCCCCGGATTCTGCGGTCCACGCCGCCAGGTTGCTGCGGGTTTTGAGGGTGATGCGGGCATCTGGTCCCAAAACCCGGATCTCCTCCCCGAGCAGTTCACGGAGCAGCGTGACGGCCCCAGCAATGTCCCCGGCTTCACCGGTCCAGTTGGCCAGATTGTTGCGCGTTATCAGTGTGGCGGAGGCGCCCGGGCCCAGGATCCGGATCTGCTCCAGAAGCAAAGTCCGGGACAAGGCGAAGGCCCCGGCGATGTCTCCGGCTTCCCCGGTCCAGTTGGCAAGAGGCTGTGAGAGATTCATCATATCGAGGCTGTCCGCTGACAGCACGTCTTTGGCCCTGTCTACCCAGGTCTGCAGGATCTCACGGTTGTCGGAGGACCGGTGCCCAAGCCCGGCGACCACCAGTTTAATTGCCTCCCCGTAACGTCCCAGCTCCCAGAGATGTTCAGGGGCGCGCTGGCGTCGGTAAGCATCCGCCGCCGGGCCACTCACGGCGTCGAGTGCGTCGAGGATCGCTTCGTGAGCCTCACGGACCGTAGTAAGCCAGTCACCGTCGCGGCGGGCCTGCTGAACCAGAGTTTCATGAAAGAGCCCCAGGAGTTCGTTCGGGGTGCCCGGATCGGCCCGCGCCACCATACCGCCCAAGGCCGCGACAACATCGCGGAGGCGTGCCTCCCCAGTCGGTCCGCCCACCCGTGAACATGCCTCGGCTGCGACCCGGATCGGCAGGACCGGGCCGCTCCCGGCGGCAGCCAGCACCGCCAGCACGACCTTTGCCTCCCCGGCGTCCTGCCCGACAAGAGACGTGAGCAGCTGCCGGTACAGCTCCGTCAGATCGGTGAGCTTGCCGACGGATTCTCTCCCCAGGGCCGTCGCGACGTCGGTCAAGAGCCGGAGCTGCAGCCAACTGGACGCATGAGCGGCCAGATCGGCTGCAAGCGTGACGGGCAGGTCCAGGGCTACGAGATACTCGGTGATTTCGTCTTCTCCCGGCCGTGCGAGCACGATCGGATCCACACCCAGGTCTTCGATTCCGTCACCCCGGGTGTTGAGCAGCAGGCTCACGCGCTCCAGCCGATCATCACGGCCGGCCTCCATGACGGCGTCCAGAAGTTCGCCGCGCACCGTCGGTTCAAGCTGGTCGATGCCATCGACGGCCAGCCGGAGTTTCCTTCCCAGGGGCACCTTCAGGTGCCGCAGCGGGCCGAAGACCAGCCGTTCCAAGGCCGGGAGGCGGTCCAATTCCTCCGGGGCAAATCCGCCGGCGTACTCGGCGGCAGCCTCAGGAAATCCAGTTGTGTCTGCCAGCTGCCGGCCGATGCTCCCGGCCAGGGCCGCCAGCGTGGGGGTCAGGGCCGTGAAAGCCACCGCGGACAGATACCGGCGCGGCAGGTCAGGGACGAGTTCCGGACGTGCCAGTGCGGCCACCAGGGCCGACTTACCGGATCCTGGACCGCCCTGGACCACCACCAGGCGCTCACTTCCGAGGGAATGGGTGATGCGTTCCAGGTCGTGGGTGGCCTGGAACGACCGGGTCAACGTCACCGCCTGGGCACCCTCGGCAGTTCCCGACAGCGGCCAGTGGCCCAGAGAGGCGACGTTTCGGGTCACCCACAGCCCCTGGTCGCTGGCGTTCCGCCCGACACCTGAGCCTATATATACCGGGGGATCCTGCACTGTCCGGCAGGTATCGGCTGCCACGTTGGCTGCATGGCGGATGTCCAGGTAATCCGTCGATAGGTCTGCCTGGCCGTTTTCCATGAGGTCGATCAGCGACTGGGAAAAGCAGCCGTTGCGGGCCTCACGCAAAAAGGTGCCGGCCAGCAGTTCCAACCGGACCTGGTCCTTCAGGTCCAGGCTCCTTTTGATGACGTCCCGGATCCCGGCCCCAGCATGGCAGGTGTCCAGTATGAGTATCAGTCCGTCCAGGCCGCCGAGGTCCATCTCGCCCAGTCGGTGTCCGATTTCGAAGGCCGTTTTCGATCTCGGCGCCGCGGCGTTGCCGTCTTTGGGCAGCAGAAACAGTGGCGGGGAATTCCTGGCCGCTGTTTTTGCGTGCCCGATGAAAGCAAACACCAGCGTCGCCCGTGCCGATACCGCCCGGTTCACGGCCGTTTCCACCGCGTCCTCAAGTTCTGTAAGTGTCGGGTCGGTTAGCAGGACACTGTCCGGGGCCGGCGCACAGTTCCCGCGGCGCGGATCGGTCAGGACCTCGAACAGATGTCTGGCACGGTCAGGTAAAAACGACAGACGCTGATTCGCGAGCTCATCGCACTGGGACCCCACCACCAAGGCATGACGGAACTGCATGCCCATGGTCTACCACAATCATGCCCCGCGGGAATAGGATGCGGAACTACCGAAGGCGGCACACCAGCAGAGGTCTTCGGACGTCCCGGCAGGGGGAACCGATCATGGCTGAGATCGTTCTGATTCACGGCATCGCCCAGGAACAGGAGGGTCCGGCGAGCCTCGAGGCACGATGGCTTCCTGCTATCGCCGATGGCGTCCGAGCGGCCGGACATCCCGGCCTCGCCGACAGCCTCTGGCCCGACCGCACCCCCCGGGACATCGATGTGCGGATGGCCGCCTACGGCGACCTCTTCCTCACCCCCGGCGCCCAAGGCTCCGACGAGGACCTGGACGATCTGGGCCCCGAAGACTTAGCCCTGGCCGAAGCGCTGGCCGCCGAATGGCTGCACCGGGCCGCCGACCGCGGCCAGCCCGCGGACCGGGACACCGCAGTACGTGAACTCGGCTTTCTGGAGCCTGGCCATGAGGAGATGGGGGTGAAGGAAGAGGCTGCCCGGGCCGTGCTTAACTCCGTCACCCGGTTGCGTTGGTTCGGGATCGGAGGCATGGACCTGGCCGAGCGGTTCGTCAACAGGTCCTTGCGTCAGGTCACCGCGTACCTGACCGATCCGGCCCTGCACTCGGAGATCCAGAACCGGGTGCTTGCCCTGATCCGGCCGGACACGAAGGTCATCATCGGCCACTCCCTGGGATCAGTCGTCGCCTACGAAATTGCCGCAGGCCACCTAAACACCCCTCTGCCTCTGCTCCTGACCCTGGGCAGCCCGCTGGGTCTGCGCAGCGTCATCTACGACCGGCTCACGCCCCGGCCGCCCGTCTATCCGGACCGGGTCCGCCGCTGGGTGAACATCGCGGACCGCAACGACCTCGTCGCCGCCGAACCTGACCTGACCCTGCTCTTCCCCCAGAGCGGGAGAGATGACGGGGTGCTGGAATCGGGATGGACCGTCGACAACGGCGCAAAACCCCACGAAGCGGAATACTACCTGCGAAAACGGCAAGTCGGCACACCCATCGCCGAGGCCCTCAGCCTCTAGGCTTCCCCCAACGCAACTCCGGAGCCCAGACACCCCCAATTAGGGCCACTTAACGACTGGGTGCGCGACCTTAACCGTGCCCGCTCCGGACTCTCAACGGACGCCGAATCGCTCGTTCCATGGTTTGATCCCAGCGGCGGCGGCACCGCGACCCGGATACTCTTCCTGCTTGAAGCCCCGGGCAGACGCTCGTCCGCCTCCCGCGGCCCGGGCTTCATCTCCATCGACAACAACGACGGGACAGCAGCCAACCACTTCGCCCTGGCGGGGGAGGCAGGACTCTCCCGCTGCAGCTTCGCCGGGTGGAACATCGTCCCCTGGTATTTGTCCGCGGGCCGCGAACCCAAGTCACGCGGCGGGCGGACGTCCTCGAGGCAACCCAGGACATGGAAACCCTACTGGACCTGTTCGGGCAGCTTGATCAGGTTGTCACCATGGGCATCCACGCCAAGACTGGGTGGGACTACTAGGCGCCCGTTCATCGAAGATCCGCTCGCTTGACTGGCAGGCAGCCCCACATCCCAGCGCGACGAACCTCAACACCCGGCCCGAACGCCGCAAGGAAATTCTCCGCGTCATGAGGGATACGGCACGGAAGATTCAGCAAACACAGTGCCGGCAGACGTAGCAACCCCGGAGACTCACAAGTTCCGTGATGCCCGAAGGGCATTTAGTGTTCGCCCCAAGCCCTGAAGGCCATCTGCTGGTAGCGGCAGTTTAGCGTTGCAGGTGTGACATCCTTCTTCCGACCAAGGGGTTTAGGAAGCGTGGAGTTGTGCCCGCATCATTTGTGCGGTAGCGCCTGACCTGAGCATTCTCGCGAGGTACTCGGCGTCCGATGAAAGGCGCCGGACAATCTCATCCAACCTGTCGATGAGGACGCGGTTGTCGTCGTCCAGGATGTACTCCAAYTGCCAACTGCCAGCGTCGGCGAGCCACCGGCCCGCGTCCGGGTTAGTGCCTTCGATCCGGAGGATGAGGCTCGGGGCATCATAACCGGAGGCACCCAACTGCCTCAGATTTGGATCGAAAAGAAGGCATGGTTCCTCTGACGTCAAGATGAGGTGGCCGGTGTCTTCTCCGTCAGGGAGCCGGTTCTCCGCGTTCGCGCGTGCTTCGGGCGAGAGTTGCCCGGTGGCCCGCGGCCCCATAAAGCCCCAGGTTTCGGTCCGCACGTGACGGGCGAAGAGCGAGACCGGCCGAACCCGGAGCGGGTAACCAAGAAGACGCGCCGTTTCTTGGAGCAAGGCAGCCGCCTCGACACACCTTGCGTTCGTGCCGAAAACGTCACCCACGGCCACGACGGCTTCTAGCAGAACGCCTAACGGTGCACGCAGCAAGTCCTGGGCCTCGTTGCGGGGGTTGTCTGCCCATTCAACAGAAGCACAGCCTGCGGCGTATCCCGCTGTCGATACCGCCTCACGGGAGGCATTGCCTTCGGCGTTTACCGCTGCCCATACCTCCTCAGCGGAGGCATCGCCTTCGGCGTACCCCACTTCCCATGCCTCCCCAGCGGCACGCAGAACAAACTTGACCATTGCGGCCTGGACCATTTCTCGGGCTGAAGACATTGCTGGTTCGCTCGTCTTTTCGGATTCTTCGGTCATGAGCTTCCTTTCGATACGCTGCGGATCATGCGACAACTCCGGAAACTGTACACGAATTTGACACACGTATATCGAAGTGATATGGGCTATATCGCTAAGCAGGCCGAAGAACAGATCTGTGGCATCCAAGACCTTTTCAGCGCCGCCCGACTACCGCGTCCAGACCCCCGAGTCGAGATGAGCTGCTGTTGGACTTTCCCCACGCGGCTGCCGGTCGGGTCGTCCGCAGCGAAGACCCCGCCGAGCCGGCGCTACCTGCTCGGAGGCCGTGCCGCCGGCGCGCAGCGAAGCGGACCTGCGAAGAGCCAGTCGGCGACGCTCTTGTGGGACCGGGCCGTTCACCACACCCAGGACCTGACCGGCCCAGGGCCACGATGGTAGTCATCCAAAGGCTCGTTCCAGGTCCAGCTCTTCGATGCCAGGTCCTTGAAATAGCGCATGAACCGGAACTTCCAGCTCATCGATGACCATTCCCGCTTCGCGACGGCCTCCGTAGTAGCCATCGCGGAAATCCAGCGCCGCTGCGATCACCGCGGTCGCTCTTCCCGTACCTGTCACCCCCTCATAGGATGGGTGCTGGCAATCACTGGTTGCGATCACCCGTTGCGGCGTCCGCGGATACTGTCGGCGTTTGCCAGGACTTCGGCGGTAACCACCTTGTCGAAATCCGCCTTTGAGACGATGATCTCTTCGGTGTTGCCGTCAGCGTGGCGAAGTTCAAGCTCGACCACGTTGGTCAGCCGCTTCAGGCCCTCCAGCTCTTCAGCCTTGCATCGAACAACTTGCCAACGGAACGAACCCCAACCGTCACGACTTGATCGTCTTCGACGATGTCGCCGCTGATGTCGCTGGTACGAATTGACTTGTAACCCATATCTGTCACCCCCTCATAGGGATAGGTGCTAGTAATCGCCCATTGCAATCACTTCTGCGCCGCATTATGAGGGAATGCTATTTATTGTCAATACAAGAATTGATATAATAGATGATGAATGAAAGAGATTGACATCATCACCTATCTGAAGAAATCCACAAAAGCTAGCGCCGTCCCGCTGAAGGTTCAATATCTACGGGGAATAGCTCAGCTTCTTCGCCAGTATCGTCGGAATCATACGTCTTGAATATAACCTGGCCCATACTCGGATACGACCTACTCATAAAATCTTGAATTTCGAGTCGCACCGCAATCGACGTTGGCTTGTGGGTCTTGATTTCGATATCGTTCTGGCCGATCATCATCGTCGATTCCTCGTGACCGGCAGCGGTCAAGATTCYGCGCAATTCTCGCGGTTCAGCTTCCGAAAATCCCACAGCTGCCGTGTTGGGCTCATCGAAACGGCCCTCGTTCACCATACGGATCAACGCATCGCGCTTGTGGTTGYAAGTTGGCATCGACCTGACCGTGCTGGTCAGTTCTTCAACTTGGCGCTGCAGCGTCTTAACTGCTTGGATGACCTGATCAAAGCGTTTGTCTGCGCTGTTCTCTTCCGTCTCAGCGACTTCGGCAATCTTCCACCCTGCTGCAGCCAAGAGGTTTTCCTCAAGGTCCGGCCACCACTTCTCGAAGGCCGTATCCAGCTGCACAACGGGCCGCTTCGCTGCCCCTAACGCATCGTTGATGGAGTGGACGATCTTCTTCAGATCATCTTTTGTCGACATGTGCGCTTGGTAGTTGCTCAGGGGCGCATCTAGCTCGCCGAAGCCACCAAAACCTACCAGCAGCGGAATTGCCCTGGCGCTTGCTGACTGCACGGCCTTTGACAGTGCACCCGCCTCAAAGTTGAGCCACGTCTCATGTTGGTTCTCGGGAGTGACACAGATGATACCGAAGTTTGTGGTCTCGAGGGCTTCGCTGATCTGCGCGATCGACAGCTTGCCGGACTCTATGCTGGCGGCGCTCATCCACGGTTCAACCTGATTGATTACCTGTGGGAGCCATTCACTGAGGGCTGTCGCAACCATGAGACTGCGCTTCTTGGACCAACTAATAAAGACCTTCAAGACCCACCCCATGCTCGCTCTGAAATCTCACCTAAGGCTATCAACCAAGAGTGCAAGTCAGATCGCTTCTGGGGAGTAGTCGTTCGTTATTTCTGGGACCGTAGCAAGCAACAGCCGCCATTGGCGGTCAAAGTCACCCAATCATCGATCCGGGGCGGCCAAGCGTTGCCCCCTAGGGATCTCATGGATCTGACGCCACGGATACAACTCTGGGGACCTTACCCGTGAGGTCTTCTCGGGCCGGCCACTCATTTTCCAGGGATACTGCAGGCTCCCTGCACTACAGTCTCATTGGCATTAAAACCTGAATAAATGACAGTTCTGCTCGAATCTATGAGGTACCGAGGGGGAACGCCCTGT
>NZ_JBFTZW010000097.1:0-11171 GCF_056406555.1 Arthrobacter sp. P1_B4 | reverse complement strand
CGATGATCTCCCGGAACAGCGGTCCAACTGTCGCGATTGTCCACCCTGAGCGGGACAGTTTTTGCGGCCGGGGTATGCGCGATTCCAGGCTTCCGGTATCTGTATCGGATTTTCTCGCAGCGCCAGTGCGGGCGGATGGTGTCGCGGTGGGGGACCGGCTGATGCGTCGCAGTGCGTCACATTGTGGCGCTACGGCGGATACCATCGGAGGGTGAAGGCATACCGTCGGCGCAAGAGACGAGCCTTCCTGCATCGGCGTGCGTCCCCGGCAGCCAAACGCCGGAAGGCCGCCGCCAGGCGCCAGCCGGCCGCCAAGGGGCTGTCGCAGGGGGAGGTGGCTACGCGGGTCGAGCGCGGGCTTACCAACCGCGTGCCGGACACCACTAGCCGGAGCCTGTGGCAGATCTTCCGGGCTAACGTCTTCACGCTCTTCAACGCAATCGTCGGCACGAGCTTCCTGCTGCTGTTGTTCCTGGGGCAATGGCGGGATGCCCTGTTCGGCCTCGCCGCTGTCAGCAATGCCGTGATCGGCGTCGTCGAGGAATACAGGGCGAAAAAGTCCTTGGACCGGCTGGCTGTCCTCAACGCCCCGCTCGCGCGGGTCTTGCGCGAGGGTCAGATCCACGACATCGCCACGGCCGACGTCGTAAAAGATGACCTCCTGGTGTTGCGGGCCGGGGATCAGGTCACTGCCGACGCTGCCGTACTGGAGTCGTCCGGCCTCGAGGTGGACGAATCGCTTCTCACGGGCGAAGCAGATCCGGTGGGTAAGGATGCGGGGACGGAAGTACTCTCCGGATCGATCGTCGTGGCCGGCCACGGCAACGCCCAGGTTGTCCGGGTCGGAGCGGCGTCGTTCGCGAGCCGGCTGACGGCAGATGCGCGACGCTTCTCGCTGGTGAACTCCGAGATCCGCAACAGCCTCAACCGTGTAATGCGCTGGATCGCCTGGATCCTGCTGCCCGTTGCCCTCATCGTGCTCAACGGCGAGATCCAGGCGCGCGGCGGCTGGCAGACCGCCATTTCCACCGGCGCCTGGACCCCCGCACTCGTGGGACTTATTGCCAGCATGATCGCGATCGTCCCGCTGGGACTAGTGCTGCTGACGAGCGTGGCTTTCGCCGTGGGCGGACTCCGGCTGGCTAAACACAACGTACTGATCCAGGAACTCGCCGCTGTCGAGGGACTGGCACGCGTAGACGTACTGTGCATGGACAAGACCGGAACCCTCACAGAAGGAGGCCTGGTCTTCGACGCGGTTCACCCGCTGGCGCCGCAACCGGGATGGGAACAGGCCCTCGCATGGTTTGGCGCCGAACCCGAGGCAAACGCCACGGCACGCTGCCTGAGCACGGCCTTTGAGGATGATGGCGGCCTTCAACCCGTCCGGACCGTGCCGTTCTCCTCCGCCCGGAAGTGGAGCGGAGTCAGCTTCAACGGGAGCGCCCGCGGTGCGCGCACCTGGATTCTCGGAGCACCGGAAATGATGCTTGTGCAGGGCGACGACGCAGCCGCACGTCTGAAGCCGTCGATCTCGGCGCCCGACGGCGCAGTACCGCGCCAGAGCGACGTCTTGCGCCAGGCTGGCGAACTGGCCGCATCAGGGCTGCGGACCCTGCTCCTGGCCGGCGCGGATCAGTTGCCAGCCAATGGGAAGGTGGAGCAGTTGCCGGGGTCGCTCCACCCTGTGGCGCTGCTGACCTTCCGGGAACAGCCGCGCTCCGATGCCCGGGAGACCCTCAAGTTCTTCCGGACCGAAGGGGTCGGGTTGAAGATCATTTCCGGCGACGATCCCCGCACCGTTGCCGCCATTGCCCGCAGGGTTGGCCTGGAGGTCACGGAGGGCTTCGACGCACGCTCACTGCCGGAGGACCCGCTGCATCTGGAGGAGGTGATGGAATCAAACATGGTGTTTGGCCGAGTGACGCCGGCCCAGAAGAGGGCAATGGTCGAGGCGCTCCAGCGCCGGGGACATACTGTGGCCATGACCGGCGACGGCGTCAACGACGCCCTCGCGCTCAAGACGGCCGACCTTGGCATCGCGATGGACTCCGCGGCGCCCGCCACCAAGGCAGTCGCGCGCCTGGTATTGCTCGACGGCCGCTTCGACCGGCTTCCCGGAGTCCTCGCTGAGGGCCGGCAGGTCATCGCCAATATAGAGCGGGTCTCCAGCCTCTTCCTGAGCAAAACGGTCTATGCGACCGCCATCGCGGTGACCTTCGGGCTCCTGCAGTGGACGTTTCCGTTTCTTCCCCGCCAGCTATCCTTCACGGACGGCCTGACGATCGGAATCCCGGCCTTCTTCTTGGCGCTCATGCCGAACCCGCGCCGCTATCAGCCCGGATTCCTGCGCCGGTCCCTATGGTTCTCCGTCCCTGCCGGACTGATCGTCACGGCTTCCCTGCTCACACTGAACGCATTCGCGCCGCTGGCCGGCACGGCCACGTCCGAACAAGTCAGCAGCGCCTCTGTGCTGACGCTGTCCATGGTCGGACTGTGGATCCTATCGGCCGTGTCGCGCCCCCTCAACGCGGCGCGCCTGGCCGTGGTGTTGGCCATGAGCGCCTCCCTGCTGGTCTCGCTCAACCTCCCGCTCGTGCAGGAATTCTTCCTGCTTTCCCGGCCACCCGGCGGGTTGTTGCTCGCGGCCGTGGCGTGCGGGGCCGCCGGGGGCCTCGGAGTCGAGGTCCTGGCGCGGGTCCACGCCCGGGCCTTCCCGCAACAAGGTCCGGTGGTGAAGAGCGGTTAAATGGGCTCATCAATTATTAGCGTCATGTACTCAACCGAAGGGGCTGGAAGCCCTGCAAACAGAGGTGTGGTCCAGACATCTTTTGCTGGGGAACCATGGGAGCCCCAGCGACCCAGACTGGCCTGTTCAATCCGGGCACTTGGAGGGCCCATATTTTCCGGGGTTATGGGGGAATTGGGCGCCGCGTTCACAGGCGGGGGCGGTGGTGCAGGAGGGTTGCACACAGCACCGATGCGAGGAATATCTCAGGAGGCATTCCTCGGCCAGGGCTTCGGGGTGATCTCTGAAATCGATGTCCGCTCAACCTTCGAGACCAAGCTCGGGGAGGAGAACGGACAGGCCTTGGGCGGCTACCTCATCCTGGGCGTCTGCAATCCCGCCCTGGCCCAACGCGCGCTTGGGGAGGGCTCGTTCCCGTTTGTCCGGCCAAGAGGGGTGTGCACGTTGTCCACACCGGAGTGCGTTTCCTGCCGTTGCTGCCTTGTGGCTCGCACCTTGCCTGCTTCCCACGAGACGGGCAGGAAGACCCCTCCGGAAACCCGGGGATCTTCCTGCCTCAAGTCACGCAACTTCAGGTTAGGGGTTTGCTGGGTGCAGCGGGCCCATCCGCGGCGTCAATGTTGGTGAAATTGGCCCCTTTTGATGATTGAGAAATTGAGCGGTCGCAAGACCGCGGCAACTGACCGGCGTTGCCGGTCAGTTGCCGGGGGATCGAGGTGCCTCTGGCGCCGGCTGTCAGGTTGCTTCCCGATCCTCGCTCGATCATCCACTCCTCACGCAGGCAGTGCTGTCACACCGTGGGGGCGATGTTCTGGTTCAACCGGAATAGATTGGTGGGGTCGTATTCGTTTTTCAGTTCCACGAGCCGCCGGTAAGTTTCCGCCGGGTACGACGCCCGGACGAGCGCCGTATTCGCTTCACCTGTGAAATTCACGTAGGCCGTCACATCCGGACCGAGCGCGGACGTCACGCCCCGGGCCCATTCGACGACGTCCGCGAAGCCTTCCGCCGTCGGCGTGCGCGCAACAACATTGACGATGAATTCCTGGTCGCGGAGTGCGAAGGCCGTTGCTTCGGCAGGAACCCGGCCGACCGCGCCGCCAAGGTGGTGCAGGTGAATCTGCGTCATGGCGCTGGGCAATGCCGCAAACGAGTCCAGCAGCACGCGTACGGACGCGTCGTCGGCGGCGCGCAGAAATGCCGAGCGGAAATAGTTGTGCACGCCCCGCGGGTACAGCGGATCGAGCGCCTGCTGCCACCCCGCGTACGGGTTGGCCGCGAACACATCGGCGATGACCGTGCCCAATGACCGGAAGGGCGCGGTGGCGGCCTCGCCGGCATCGAGATCGCCGGACCAGCACCCTCCCACAGCGATGACCGGCTTGCCGTGCACTGATTCTGGCAGGAACGGGACCGGTGGCGCCATGGTCATGTTGACCAGCGTGGTCAGCTCATCGGGGGCCGCCGCGCAGGCCGCCCGATAGCCGCGCAACACCTGCTCCGCCTCTTCTGCGGGGTAGAAAACCAGGCCGGAAAGGACGATGGGCCCCACTTCGTGCAATTGATACTCGAAGGACGTCACCACACCGAAATTGCCGCCGCCGCCGCGCAGCCCCCAGAACAAGTCGGGGTGCTCATCGGCACTGGCGTGAATAAACTGCCCGTCAGCAGTGACGACGTCGGCCCCGACCAGGTTGTCGCTGGCCAGCCCGTGCTTGCGCACGAGCCAGCCGATGCCGCCGCCGGTGGTGAAGCCGGCGATGCCGGTTGAGGACACCAGGCCACCGGTCACGGCTAGCCCGAATTGCTGGGTCTCTGCATCCACGTCCTTCCAGGTACACCCTGCCTGTGCGGCCACGCGGCGGCGGGCAGGGTCCACCTGGACCCCCTTCATCAGCGAAAGGTCCAGCACGATACCGTCGTCGACGGTGGAAAATCCGGGGATCGAATGGCCACCGCCGCGAACCGACAACGGCAACCCCTCGCTGCGCGCGAGATCGACCGTGCGGATCACATCTGCCACACCCGCACAGCGTGCGATGAGCGTCGGGCGCCGGTCGTGGGCCCCGTTCCAGATGCTGCGTTCGTGGTCGTAGTCAGCGTCCCCTGGCCGGACGACCGTGCCGCGCAGCCCGGCGGCGAACTCGGCGATGGTGGCCTCGCCGATGCGGGTCGGCCTAGTCTGCGTCGTTGTCACGATGCGTTCCTCCTGATTGCTGTTGGYTTGTCAGATCCATTTGTCAGATCCAGGAATCACGCTAGTGAACCGTACTCAACGAGCACTCAACGCCGTCTCAACATCATCACCCGAGTCCCGCCTACGCAGTGCGGCCAGCCGCTGACCGGCGATGAGGCATCTCGTCCGGTCGAAAATCGCCCCAGCCCTGTCAATTTCGCGGGCCGCCCGATGCGGGTCGCCGAGCTCGTTGGAAAGCTCTGCCACCATCAACCGTTGCCAGCCAGTGTGTCGCCGCCAGGGGGCGACCTTTTCCGCTGCCTGCCTGTACATTTCCCGCGCTGCCCGGACCTCCCCGGAGATCAGTTCGGCGGCACCGAGAATGGTCAGCGTGGCGCCCATCCCCACTTGATCTCCCGCGGACTCGAACCCTGAAAGGCAACGCCGAGCGTCCGTCAGGCCGCGGTCGATATCACCACCCATGGCGCGGAGCAGGGCGATATTAATCTCGGTCAGCAGCTCGCCGCGTCGGTCGCCCAAGCCGAGCCGAAGCTCCCGCGCCAAGGAAAGTGCCTCATCGGCCGCGCCGTGGTCGCCACAGTCGCGCAGAATGCAGCCAAGTTGGTGAAGTGTTTGCGCCCTGGCCAGGTCATCTCCTAACTCGGCGAAATGTTCGGCTGCATCCGTGATGACGGATATCGCAGACGGCGTGTCTCGCGAAAGCCTGGCCGCGTAGCCGATCGCGGACAGCACGTAGCCTTTGGCTTGGATAACGCCAACCCGCCGGCCCAACAGCAGGGTCTCCTCGACGCAGGGGACCAACCGACCGGCGATCGGGACCAGTTGCAGGCTGGGAGTGATCACCGGCAGGAAGGGTGGGGTGCTGGTCTCAGACTGTGCGAGTTCGCTCAGGCAGGTGTTTAGGTGACGGGCGGCGAGTGGTCCGTCCTCCCGGGACAACGCGCTCTGGCCGAGCAGCCAACTGCTGGCAGCGCAATGTTCGGGTCTGTCACCCTCGAATGCCTCGGTGTGCACGTCGGCTGCCAGCTGTTCGGCCTCGTCCAAGTCGAAAGTGCTCCAGGCGAGCGAGGTCTCAATGAGCCGTGCCATCGCCACCTCGTCGGGGTTGCCGATCTCCCGCATGATTGCCAGGGCCTCCGCGCCGAGCGCCCGATGCCGGTCGCCGCGGCCCTGCCGGCTGTCCAGCCCGGTCAGGCCGATCAGAGCAGCCGCGCGAGGCCGGGTCGAGTCGGGGGCCACCGCCAAGGCACGCTCCACCCAACGTGCTCCCTCGACCGCGTGTCCGCGGAGGAACCAGAACCGCCACAGGCTGGCCGCGAGCCGGAGCGCGGTCTCGGGCTCGTGGGCGCACGACCAGCGCAACGCAGCGCGCAGGTTGTCGTGCTCGCGGTCGAGCAACTTCGGCTGTTCGATGACCACCCCGGTGGCCCGTTCGGGATTGTGGGATTCGGCGACGGCAAGGAAGTAGGCGCAATGCGCAGCCGCCAGTTGAGCCGCCTCACCTGCATGATCGAGATTCTCTTGGCCAAACTGGCGGACCGTCTCCAATTGCCGGTATCGGGTCCCGGCGCCCCTCCTTTCGGTGACCACCAAAGACTTGTCCACCAGCTTGGCCAACAGGTCGAGCAGTTCGATCTGCTGGAGGGACGCGTCAGCGCAGACTGCTGCCACAGCGTCGAGGGTGAAACCACCCGCGAACACAGACAGCCGGCGCAGCAGAACCTGCTCCGGTTTGGTGAGCAGTTCGTGGCTCCATTCCAAGGTGCCACGCAGCGTCTGGTGCCGCGTGACGCCGCTGGTTCCGCCGCCGAGCATGGACAAAGCATCGCCCAATCCCTGGACGATCTCGGCGGGTTCGAGTACGGCGGTTCTGGCCGCGGCCAATTCCAGGGCCAGCGGCATCCCGTCGAGCCGTCGGCACAACTCTGTCACCCCCTGCGCGTTGTCGGCGTCGAGCGCGAAACCCGGCCGGACCTGCGCTGCACGCTCAACGAAAAGCCGGACAGAGGGCAGACGGCCCAGCACGGCCAGGTCGGGAGCGTCGGTCCGCAGGGGCGAGGGCAGGGGCAATGACGGCACCCGGTAGGTGTACTCCCCGTCGGCATGGAGTGGCTCCCGGCTGGTGGCGAGCACTCTAACCCCAGGGGATCCGTCCAGTAGCGCGACGACGAGATGCGCACATGCCGCGAGCAGGTGTTCGCAGTTGTCCAGCACGAGGAGCAGCGAGCGTCGCCGCAGTTGGTCGACCAGCGCTTGCACGCGGCTTGGTGCCGCGCCGGAATCCAACCCGAGGACCTCGGCTACGGCATCGGCCACCAGCAGCGACTCCCCAACGGCCGCGAGGTCAACGAACCAGACTCCGTCCACGTACTCAGGACGAACTCGCTTCGCGGCCTCCAATGCAAGTCTGGTTTTGCCGCTGCCGCCAGCCCCGGTGAGGGTGAGCAGGCGAGCATGGCCCATCAGCCGCTGGACGTCAACGAGCTCACGCTCGCGCCCGATGAAGCTTGTCAACGGGGATGGCAGATAACCGATGGCATCGTCTTTGCCGGTCACGCCGGCGGGCCGGTGGAGGCGTTCCTCGGGCGGCGAGCCGGTCAACAGCTCGCGAAACAGTCCCGTCGTCCGGGTGTCCGGGTCGGTCCCGAACGCGTCGAGGAGTTCGTCGACCAGCCGCTCATATCGTGCCAATGCTTCCGACCGCCGGCCCATCCCAGCCAGCACCACCATCTGCGCGCGCACGGCCCCCTCGTGGATGGGATCGGATTCGAGCGCATGGGTGAGGATGACCAACGCTTCCTCCGGTGCGCGCTGCGCTACCGTGGACGCCAGTTTCACCAGTACCTCGAGATGGATTTCCCGGAGCTCATCGCGGCGTGTCGTCAGCCAATCCGCATCCGGCAGCTCCGGCAGAAGATCACCACTGTACAAGTCGGCCGCATCGCGCAGGCTTGCCTCGACGCCTGCAGCCAACGCTGCCACGGCCGAACGCTTGAACTGCAGGACATCGACATCGACCGGGCCAGTGTCATCCAGCACGACCACTTCACCGCGGATGACGAGGAGCCCGTCGCTGCCGGCTCCAGCGCTAGCGAGCGCACGGCGAGCGACGTACAGGGTCTGATGCAGATTCCGTGCGGCGGCCACCGGCTCCATGTCAGGCCACAGACGGTCCAGTACCTGCTCGCGACGGCCACGCTGACCACGCGCCAGCGCCAGCATTGCCACCACGGCCTTTGCCTTCTGCAGCCGCCAGTGGTTGTTCTCGACGGCGTTCCCGTTGACGTACACGATGAACGAGCCGAGAAGCTGGATGCGCAACCCGCTTTGGGTAGGCTTCATGGTTCTTCAGTATCCGCTCGCCAACCGGCGTTGTCGAACAACGAAATTTCCCACACGCGCCCTGCCTTGGCTCACTCTGTGAGCGGCCCATCAGTAGCAAGCAAACCACCAGAACCACAGCAGCCAATCGCCCCCGTCCGGCTCGATTCCGACAACCACCGCCGCCGGCACACTGCCGTGGGAAGTCGCCAAAAACCTCGGCGTCTCTGTACCTACCCTCTACCGGTGCGTCCCGGCAACGGATGCGGGCAAGGTTCTGAGTTGCTGAAGTTCGCGGAGAATCTCCAACTGCTGGCAGTTAATATCCATCAGGAGATCGATCTCTTCCTTGGACTTCAGGTTCGTAGTGTAGTCATGCTGGGCCATGGCCCCGGCGATGGCATCCTGGCGTTTGGCGGCGATGAGCAGAATTGCTCCTTGCAGACCGGCCAGCATGGACAGAAAGAGGTTAAGAAGTATGTAGGGGTACGGATCCCAGGCATGGGTCGCCAGCGCCCAGGTGTTTATGGCGGCCCAGACCAGCATGAAGGCGATGAAACCTCCCACGAAAGGCCAGCTCCCCATCCCGTTTCGCATGAGGTCCGCGGCCTGCTGCCCGCGGGTGAGGGAAGCCTTGTGCTTGTCGTGCCAGGTGTTCGGTTCTCCGGTCATCCTCCACCCTAACCAGACCTGGCGGCTGGGACGTGCTTCTCCGTTGGTCTGCGCCATGAGTCCTAACCCTCCGGTGCCGTCGGATCTCCCGGCACCTGCCTGGCGCCGCGATTGCGGCACCGTGATCTAAGCCCGGCATGCTGCACGATCTTTCGGTCCTGAAACTGCGAGCTTGGTTAGGGGAGAGGACATGAGATTCCGGCCGTAAAGACACGGCGGACGACGGCGGGAGGTCCCGCCGTCGTCCGCAAGAGTTACAGTCAGCGCTGTCCGGCTAGGAGGCGGGGTCCGTTTTTCCAGGGGCGAGACCGTAGAAGGGCGTGAAACGACCCCTGGCTCCGGGGGAAATGTTGGAACGGACGATCGAAGCGCTCTCCAGCGCTGCCAAATGGTATCTGACTGCGCCTCGCGAGGACGCGATACCGTCGCTGATGTCAGCTACTTTGCTTGCCCCATGGTTTGCCAGGTAGTCGATGATTTGTGATTTGATCGGTGCGTTTCTCGCTGTTTTCGTCCGCTCATTGCGGTGCACGTCGATCGGGCTCTGGACTTCAAAGTCGGCTGTCATTGGCGATGGCCTTTCATCCGGTGTGAGGGTAGGTTCGCTGGTTGAAAATTGGTTAGCCGAGCGGGATCCGGTCAGTGCATCGAAACGAGCTCAGGCTCCCTGCTGTCTTCAGTGACTTCCGCGTTTTGGGAGGCTTCCGCGCGTGACGCTTCGAGGAGGGACGTGGACTTGTCGTGGTTCCGGCCGATCACCGCCGTGGCGATGGCATTTCCCAGGATGTTGGTGGCGGTGCGTCCCATGTCCAGGAGCTGGTCGATCACCAGCAGGACACCAATTCCGGCGGCGGGGATGCCGAAGGCAGGCACCACGGCGGCAACGACGACGAGTGACCCGCGTGGCACGCCGGCCATGCCCTTGCTGCTGAGCAGGAGCATTGCGGTCATCGCGATCTGCTGGCCAAGGTCCATGTCGATGCCGTAGGCGTTGATCAGGAAGACCGACGCGAAGGTCATGTACATCATGGAACCGTCCACGTTGAACGAGTAACCCAGGGGCAGCACGAAACCGGTGGTGCGCTTTTCGATGCCGAACTTGGTCAGGCCTTCAATGAGCTTGGGCAGGGCGGCTTCACTGCTGGAGGTGGCGAACGCGATGACCATGGGTTCGCGCACTATCCGGACCAGTCGGAAGGCGGCCCGTCCGAGGAAGGCGACGGCGACGCCGACCATGATGACCCACAGGGCCGAGAGAGACACATAGAACCCGCCGATGAACGACGCGTAGGTGGCAAACGCATCGAGACCTTGGGAGGTGAAGGCCGCTGCGATGCCGGCGAAAACGCCGACGGGTGCCGCCAGCATCACATACCCGGTGACCTTCAGCATGACGCCCATCAGTTCGTCGATGGCATCGGCTATGGAGGAGCGGCCCTTCTTCCGGAGATTCAGCAGGGCGATGCCGAAGAAGGCGCCGAATACGAGGATCTGAAGGGGGTTGTTTTCGGTCAGTGCGGCGAAGACGCTCGTGGGGATGATGTGGGTGATGAACGCCTGGTAATCGAGGGGCTTCGTTTCCATCCCCGCGTCGCCTCCCGGCATCAGGTGGAGCCCGTTACCGGCGTTGAGTACATGGGCCGTGATGAAGCCGAACGCGCCCACCAGGACGGAGGCGGACAGGAACCAGATCATTGAGCGGCCAAAGAGCTTGCCCACGCCGGCGGATTTGGCCGCTCCTGCGATGCCGGAGACGAGGGTGGCGAAGATCAGCGGGGCAATGATCATTTTGATGAGGTTCAGGAACATGTGCGTCACGGTGTCGAGGACCGCCACGACGGATTCGCGTGTGTCCACCGGCAGCAGCCAGTGGAAGAGCAGACCGCTGAGGATTCCGAACAGGAGCGCTGCCAGGATCCACATCGTTGATTTGTTTTTCATAGTCAGTCCTTGGGTAGAGGCCGGGTTGGTGGCCCGGTGCTGGAACGGTCCTCGTCATCGAGTTCCGTTTTCTCTGTAGTCGATCGGGTTTTTGGGCACGACGGCGTGCCCCTTGCTCCCTGGTCGGGCGGGGTCGTCGGTCTGGGGGTGGCCCACTACCGCAGGGTTCCCTAACCGAGCTTGCGAGGTTAGGGAGCGGTTGGGGATTATTTGGTGAGGTTGGCCAGGCGGTGCGGGCTGAGGAGCTCGGTGAGCTGCTCGTCGGTGAGCAGGCCGTGTTCGAGTACTAGT
>NZ_JBFTZW010000096.1:0-11318 GCF_056406555.1 Arthrobacter sp. P1_B4 | reverse complement strand
GCTCCGCCGTTGGTCATCTTCGCGGACCCGGCGCGCAAGGTCCGCAACCCGCAGTACCCCGTCTGTCGATGCCTTCGCCGAACGCGCCGTCGACGAGTACGGCCGCCTGGACTACGCCGTGGCCAACGCCGGAATCCTGCGCAACTCACCGCTGGAGGAGATGACCGATCAGCGCTGGCACGACATGCTCGACGTCGACCTCACCGGCGTGTTGCGGACCTTGCGCGCCGGGTCCGCGAAGATGACCAACGGCGGAGCGATGGTTGCCGTATCCTCCATTGCCGGCGGCGTCTACGGCTGGGAGGAACATGCCCACTACGCAGCCGCCAAGGCCGGCGTGCTCGGCCTGATCCGCAGTGTGGCCGCCGAGTTGGGGCCGCGCGGCATCCGCGCCAACGCCGTTATCCCCGGACTGATCGAAACTCCCCAGTCCCTGGATCCGGTGAATTCCCTCGGGCCCGAGGGCCTGCAGCGCGCCGGTTTGGAAATCCCCTGGGGCCGGGTCGGACGTCCCCAGGAGGTTGCCAGCGTGATCGGCTTCCTGACCTCCGATGACGCTGTCTACGTCACGGGCCAGTCCCTGATTGTTGACGGCGGCCTCACCATCAAGATGCGTGCCTGAAAAGCCTCGGAAGGACAAGAATGAACAACCCTGACGCCTCCCGGAAAACGGAGGGCCGCGCCGTTGTGGTCACCGGCGGAGCCAGCGGCATCGGCAAGGCCATCGCCGAGGCCTTCACCGCCAACGGCGACAGAGTCGCCGTCCTGGACCGGTCGGGCGCGGCGGGAAGCATCGCCGTCGACGTCTCAGACGAGGCGAGCGTGAAGGCGGCCTTTGCCGCCGCACGCTCCCGGCTCGGAAGCATCGACATTCTCGTGAACAGCGCCGGCCTGCTGACGGAATCGCCGTTGGAAGACATGACGCTTGCCATGTGGAACGAGACGATTGCCGTGGACCTGACCGGTGTCTTCCTCTGCTGCCGGGAGGTGGTGGGGGAGATGCGGCAGCAGAAGTGGGGCCGGATTATCAACATCGCCTCCCAGCTGGCTATCAAGGGCGGCACCGGGCTCAGCCACTACAGCGCCGCCAAAGCCGGAGTCGTGGGGCTGACCAAGGCCCTGGCCCTGGAAACGGCCGCCGACAACGTGCTGGTCAACAACATTGCCCCGGGCCCCATCGAGACGCCCTTGGTTGACGGCATCTCGGAGGAATGGAAAGCGGCGAAGCGTGCCGGGCTGCCGCTGCTGCGCTTCGGGCTGGCGGACGAGGTGGCGCCAACGGCGCTGCTTTTGGCCAGCGATCCCGGCGGCAACTTGTACGTGGGGCAGACACTCGGACCCAATTCCGGCGACGTCATGCCCTAGGAGGGAGACCTATATGTGCGGTGCCTGTGGACGAAATGTGGTGAGCGATCCTGTCCTGGGTTCGATCAGAACGCTGCGGCAGCACCTGATTGTCGCCCAAACGATTAATGGTGCCAGCCAATCCTGGCCAGGAGCCCCGAAAGTGGCCGCGACCAGCGGCGGCTGGCTGGTCTCGGGGCCGACGGGAGCCATGGTGGCCGTATCAACCGTGCAGGCGCTGTGGTCGGCTGTCCTGCTGGGCAGGCCGGGGCTGCAGCGGCAGGACCTGCGTGCCGCCGGGGACCTGGGAGCGGGTGAACCGGGAGCCGGTGAACTGGGCACGGGGGCGCTGGGGGCCGGGGAACCGGACCCGGGGGAGTTGGCGCGCCGGGTGATGAACCTCGGCCACGAGATGGCACAGGATTCCGCTACGGAAACGGACACGTGACACGCCACAGGTCAGGCGCTACGGGGATCCCCTTAGCGCCTGACCTTTTCCGCGGCGCCCGGCCCGAATTCGTCGCGAAAACCTAGCCAAACGGCCGGGCCGGGCCCAGGTGCCGGGGTCAGCCTTCAGCCATCAGGATGCAGGCGTAGCCGGGGGCGCGGCCGGGGAGTCGGAGTGCGGGCAGCGAATCTGCTCGCGGCCCTGTCGCGCGTTCTCGACGTCCCCCGCGCTTTCCAGGTCACCGCGGGCCCGCAGCCCGGCCACCACACCGTCAACATCGGCGCCGGGCCGGTTCTGGCTGAGTTTGTGCTTCGCCTCGATCCTCGTGATGAGAAGCTCGACGCCGACGATCGCGCGCAACTGGCCGGCAATGTAGCGCTCCGGGGCATCCTCGACAGTCCAGGGCTGCTCGGAGCCGGCCTCGTTGTGGTTGCTCAGCCGCCTCACATGGCTGGCGAGCCAGGCGGGATCGTCGTGGATGACCAGGGTGCCGTACACGTGGGCCGTGGAGTAGTTCCAAGTGGGAACCACGCGTCCGTGCTCCGCCTTGGACGCATACCACCGCGGCGAGATGTAGGCGTCCGCGCCCTGGATAATGGCGAGCGATTCGCCGAGGGCGGGTTCAGACCATTGGGGGTTGTTGCGGGCCAGATGCGCGTGCAGGGCACCGTGCTCACCGGCCGAGGGGTCGAAGACGAAGGGCAGCAGCGTGGCAAGCATGCCCTTCGCGGTTGCGGTGACCAGGTTGGCCGCGGACGGTCGCGTGAGCAGATGCCGGACTGCATCGGGGCCGGCGGCGAAATGTGCGGGGATGTACACGGAACTTCCATTCGGATTGCGGATCGGGTCTGGGCTGGGCGGCTTCGGGGGCGGGGCGTGTGATCAGATCAGCCGGATTGTTTCACTGTCACGGTGTCCTTCGCGTTGTTCCCCGGGCTGTCCTGGGGGCTGTCCAGCGCGCCCGCATTGCTTCCCGCCGCCCTGGCCGCACGTGGCCGGGAGCGGACGGCCAGGCCGGCGCAGAGGATGACCGCCGTGCCGCCGATGATGGTCGCCCAGGTCAAGTCTTCGCCCAGTATGAGCCCGGCCCAGCAGATGCTCAAGACCGGCTGGACGAGTTGGATCTGGCTGACCTGCGCCATGGGTCCGATGGCCAGGCCGCGGTACCAGGCGAAGAAGCCGAAAAACATGCTCACGACGCCCAGGTATGCGAAGGCCGCCCACTGCACGGGAGTAGCGGAGGGAGGCTGGCTGGCCATAGAAAAGGCCGCGATGCCGGCCATGAGCGGCGAGGACAGAACGAGGGCCCAGGAGACGGTCTGCCACGAGCCGAGTTCGCGGGCCAGCAGGCCGCCTTCGGCGTAGCCGATTGCCGCCGAGAGGACGGCGCCGAACAGCAGCAGGTCGGCCAATTGCAGTTGCCCGATGCCGCCGGACTGCGCAGAGGCGAAACCAATCGCCGCCACTGCGCCCGCGCCGGTGATCATCCAGAAAGACCTGGGCGGCCGTTCGTGGCCGCGGATCACCGCCATCGTTGCGGTCGCCGCGGGGAGTAGCGCAATAACAACCGCGCCGTGGCTGGCGGGAACCGAGGTGAGGGCGGAGGAGGTCAGCAGCGGGAATCCGACCACCACGCCGCCGGCGACCACCGCAATACGCGCCCACTGGGCGCCCCGGGGCAGGCGCTGCCGGGTCAAAGTGAGGGCGAACGCGGCGAGAACGGTCGCAACAACAGCCCGGCCCGATCCGATGAACAACGGAGACAACCCCGCAACCGCCACCCGGGTGAACGGCAGTGTGAAGGAAAATGCGGCGACGCCGACGAACCCCCACCACAGTCCGGCTGCCGGCCGGGACGATAACGGTTGTTTGATTCCCTGAGTAGCGCTACTATTGTCTTTCATGTCTTATGATAGCACCACGCGGATGGCGGCGCGGCTCCGGGAATGGATTGCGGCCGCCGCGCCGGGCGCCCGGCTGCCTTCCACGCGTTCCCTGGTCGCCGAGTACCAGGCCAGCCCCGTGACCGTGCAAAAGGTCCTGCGGACCCTCTCCGCGCAGGGCCTGATCGACAGCCGCCCCGGCGTCGGGACGTTCGTGCGGGCCGTTCGAACAGCGCGGCCGGCGGACTACGGCTGGCAGACGACGGCGCTGGGATCGCCCCGGGCGCCGCTCCGCCCCGTCTCCACTGCGATGCGCAGCGCCTCAAACGACGTCATCGCTTTCCATTCAGGCTATCCGGACCGGGAACTGCTGCCCGAGCGGCTGGTCAGGGCAGCTCTGACCCGGGCTGCCCGGGGTGAGGCTGCCCTGTCACGTCCGCCTGCCGCGGGCCTGCCCGACCTGCAATCCTGGTTCGCGCACGAGCTCCGGGGGGCTACCGGGGCCGGCGTCGCCCCGCCAACGCCGCGCGACGTGATCGTACTCCCGGGGAGCCAGGGCGGGCTCAGTTCCGTGTTCCGGGCGCTGGTCGGCAGCGGGCAGCCGCTGCTGGTGGAATCCCCGACATACTGGGGGGCGCTCCAGGCCGCGGCGCAGTCCGGTGTCCGGGTTGTTCCGGTACCCAGCGGTCCCGAAGGCCCGGACCCCGAGGACCTGGCCCGCGCCTTTGACGAGACCGGCGCGCGGCTGTTCTACGCGCAGCCGAACTATGCGAATCCCACCGGGGCGCAATGGCCCGCCCGCCTGCGCGAGCAGGTGCTCGACGTGGTGCGCGAACACGGTGCTTTCCTGGTGGAGGATGACTGGGCCCATGACTTCGGCATCACCACGGATTCCGTGCCCGTTGCCAGCCTCGACGATTCCGGCCATGTCGTTTATCTCCGTTCGCTGACCAAGAGCGTGTCCCCGGCCATACGCATTGCCGCGGTGATCGCCCGCGGCCCGGCACGTGATCGCATCCTGGCCGACCGGGGCGCCGAGTCCATGTATGTCAGCGGCGTTCTCCAGGCGGCCGCCCTCGACGTCGTCACGCAGCCGGGATGGCAGACACACCTGCGCGGACTGCGGCTGCAGCTCCAGTCCCGCCGTGATCTCATGCTCAGCAGCCTGCGGGAACTTGCCCCGCTGGCCCACGTGGAGCACGTGCCCACGGGCGGGCTCAACCTCTGGGTCCGCCTTCCCGACGGGACCGACGTCGACCAGTTCGTAGGGGACTGCGAGGCCGCGGGGGTCATCATCGCGGCCGGTACCGAGTGGTTCCCGGCCGAACCGGCCGGACCGTTCATCCGGCTGAACTTCGCCGGACCCAATCCGGGCGCTTTCCGGGAAGGCGCGCGGATCCTCGGCCAGGTGCTCGAACGCACCGCCGGGCGGTAGGCCGCCGCCGCGCTACGCCGGCGTGAGCAGCGCCTCAGGTGCCGCGAGCGTCACGAGGCCCTGCACGGAGCGGGCGAGCCCGGCGTTGAGCGTCACAAAGGCGTCTGCCTGAAGCCGGGCCAGGGCCACGTATTCGGCGTCGAGGGTGTCATCCAAGCCAAGTTCCTCGGCGAGGCTCCACGCGGTGCGTTGCAGGACGCGGTCGCCGAGGAGCCGGATGCGAAGGCCCCGGATGTAGTCGAGCTGACGATTGGCATCGGCCCGCGTCACGTCGCCGCGCCGGACTGACTGGTACAGGAGCGAGAGCACCTGCGAGCGGAGGAGCGTCGGCGCCACCAGCTGGTGATCGTCTGAAACCGCCGGCCTTTCGAGGGCAAGATGAAGGGCAACGTCCGGGCCAATCACGAATCGGGTCATGGTTACTGGATCCTTCCTGGGTACAGCGGCGGTCATCCCGCCTCGCGGGGCGCGAACATGATGACGGCGACCCCGAACAGGCAGATCACCGAACCCAGGACGTCCCACCGGTCGGGCCGGAAGCCGTCGAAGATCATGCCCCAGGCCAGTGAACCGGCCACGAACACGCCGCCGTACGCGGCGAGGATACGCCCGAAGTGTGCGTCCGGCTGCAACGTCGCGGCAAAGCCGTAGATGCCCAGCGCCACGACACCCAGCCCGGCCCACCACCAGGCCCGGCCCTCACGGACGGACTGCCAGACGAGCCAGGCCCCACCTATTTCGGCAACGGCGGCGAGGACGAACAACAGGATGGTTTTCGGGATAGTCACGCCCTCATGATGGCACCGGCTGGTTGCCTATCCGGGCCGGTGCGCGCCGACGCGCCCGCCCGGCCGTCATGCGGGGTCATCGCTTGCATCACCGGCCACCCGGGCCTATAACTTTAAGGTTCAAGTAAACTTGGCCGGAAAGGCTGTGCCGCTCGAAGCCGACTGGCTTGACGGCTCCGCCCCCGCCGACGTCAGCACCTGTTGCCCCATACCTGAGGACCCGAGATGACCCTTGCGCCAGAAACCACTGCAACGCCGAGGGCCGCAGCACCTTCGGCCGCCGTGCGCAGCCGCGTCGTCGTGCCGCTGCGCTTCCCCGACGGGTTCGAAGCCGTTGCCGACGTGCTGAGTTTCAGCGGGCTCACCGACGGCAAGGAGCACCTGCTGCTGGCCCTCGGCGAGTGGGAGGCTGCACTGCAGGGCGCGGCGCAAGGCGGTGCCGGACCGCTGGTGCGGCTGCACAGCGAGTGCCTTACCGGGGACGTATTCGGGAGCCAGAGGTGCAATTGTGGCCCGCAGCTGCGGGAGGCCGTGGAGCGGATTGCCGCCGAGGGAGGCTTCCTGCTCTACCTCCGCCAGGAAGGCCGCGGCATCGGCCTGTATTCGAAGCTTGACGCCTACGCACTGCAGGATGGCGGCCTTGACACCTACGCCGCGAATCTGGCCCTGGGCCACGGCGAAGACGAGCGGGACTACACGGCGGCGGCCCAGATGCTGGAGGCAATGAGTGCCAGCACGCTGCGGCTGCTCAGCAACAACCCGGACAATGCAGCCCAGCTGACCGGCCTCGGCCTCGAAGTGTCCGGGCAGGTCGCCACCGGCGTCCATGCCTCGGCGGCCAATCTTCGGTACCTGGCCGCAAAACGCGACCATACCGGCCACACGCTCGTGCTCCCGTCCGACGCCGGACCCGTCGCCGGTGCGCCCGGCGCTGCCCCTGGCGGTGCCCCCGGCGCTGCCCCTGGCGACGTCGGGGCTGCGTCCCGGGCCGGGGCGGCGGCCGTCCCGACCCATGACGACATGCTCGCCCGGGTCCAGGGGCTCGTGCCCGGCCTGCGCGAGCGGGCCGCGGAAACCGAGGAGCTCCGAAAGTGCCCGGAGGCTACTCCATCTCGGGCCGGTGGACCTTTGCCTCCGGGGTCATGCATGCCCGGTGGGCGCTGCTCGCCGCGCAGCACGGCGACGTGCGCCTGCAGTGCCTGGTGCCGCTGGCCGACGTCGAGCTCCTCGACGTGTGGCAGACGGCCGGCCTGCGGGGTACCGGGAGCAACGACATTCGGGCGGGGGACCTGTTCGTCCCGGAGCATCGGACTCTGGACTGGGAACTCCTGGGCGCGGAAACCAATCCGGGGAGCCTGCTCCATGCGGATCCGCTGATCCACACCCCCATGGGCGCGCTGCTGAACATGGTGGCCCCGGCCGCTGCCCTGGGGTCTGCCGAATACGCGCTCGACCTGTTCCGCGAGCTGATCATGGTCCGGAAGGTCAAGCACGCCGTGGAGAACCGCCAGGCGGACTCCCTGCTCGCGCAAGTCCGGTATGCGCACGCCTTCGGGCTGGAGGCCACCGCGCGGCTGCACTGGCAGGAGGCGGTCCGGGTGGTCTCTGCCGCCCATGCGCGCGGGCCTTCGACCACGACGGAGCCGGACCGCGGGCAGTACCGGCTGTCCCTCGCCCTGAGCGGCGAGGCGTCGGCCGAGGCGGTTCGGGTGATCATGCTGGGATCCGGCGGGAGTGTGCACCGGCTGTCGCATCCGCTCCAGCGGATCCAGCGCGACGTCAATGTCCTGATGAACCATGCGGCGCTGACGAGGGATCCGGTTCTCGAGCAGGCGGGCCGGGGCCTCCTGGGTCTTGGGTTCAGTGTGCCCTCGTTCTAGTTGGAAGCTTGAAGCTTCAATCAAAATGAATTAGGATGATCCCATGACTCAGACCACTGACCGCCCCCCGGTTCTCTTCCTCAGCCATGGCGCACCGCCGCTGGCCGACGACTCCACGTGGACCCGCGAACTCCACGACTGGTCCGGCACCTTCGGCAAGCCCCGGGACATCCTCATGGTCTCCGCCCACTGGGAAAACGCCCCCGTGACGCTCAGTGCAACCGGGCGGGATCCGGGCCTGGTCTACGACTTCGGCGGCTTCCCGCAGAAGTACTACGAGGTGGCCTATGACGCCCCGCAGGCACCCGAGTTGGCTGCCGAAGTCGAGAAGCTCGTCGCCGGCCACGGCCACCACGTGGAGCGCGATGAAAGCCGCGGGCTGGACCATGGCGCCTACGTTCCGCTGAAGGAGATGTACCCCGACGCCGACGTGCCGGTCGTGCAGATGTCCATGCCGACGCTTGATCCGCAGGGGTTGTTCGACCTCGGCATGTCGCTGGGGCCCTTGCGGGAGCGGGGCACGCTGATTGTCGGATCGGGATTCACGACGCACAACCTGCGCTGGTTCAATCCCGCCGGGGGACCGGACTCCGCCCCTCCCGCGGCCTCCAGCGAATTCGACCACTGGGCCGAGGAGGCCATGGCCCGCGGCGATGTCGACTCCATCCTCGACTTCCTGAACAAGGCGCCCGCCGCCCGGGAAGCGCACCCCCGCAGCGAGCACTGGGCTCCGCTCTATGTTGCCCTCGGGGCTGCGTACGGCTCGGGAGACATCCAGGCCAGGACAGCAATCGACGGGTTCTGGTTCGGGTTGTCCAAGCGGTCGTGGACCCTGACGTAGCAGTCGCACAACGTAACACGGGGAATGAACCGGACCAGGGTCCGGTTATGCCCGCCAGCGCCGGATCGCCGGCGAACCAGAACGTGACGTGGCTTGACCACTGATGAGGAGTGCAACATGACGATTGCAGTAACGGGTGCGACAGGACAGCTGGGCAGACTGGTCCTCGATGAACTGCTCACCAGCCAGGAACCGGATTCGCTGGTGGCCATCGTGCGCGACGCCGCGAAAGCCGCGGAGCTGGGTGCACGTGGCGTCCAGGTGCGCGTCGCGGACTACTCCGATCCCGCGGCTCTCGAGGCCGCGCTCACGGGAGTTGACAGGCTCCTGCTGGTCTCCGGAAGCGAGGTGGGTTCCCGGGTGGCGCAGCACGGCAACGTCATCGACGCGGCCAGGGCCGCCGGCGTCGGGTTCATCGCCTACACATCCGTCCTGGCCGCGGACACCACCGAACTGATCCTGGCGCCCGAGCACAAGGCAACAGAGGAGCTCATCCGCGCGTCGGGACTCGACAACACCATCCTGCGCAACGGCTGGTACACCGAAAACTACGCCCAGACCGTGGCAACGGCCAAGCAGACGGGCGCCGTCGTGGCCGCTGCCGGTGACGGCCGGGTGGCCAGCGCGACGCGGGCTGACTACGCCGCGGCGGCCGCGGCGGTGCTTAGCTCCACCGGGCACGAGGGCCGCACGTACGAACTCTCCGGCGACTACGCCTGGGACTTCAAGGAACTGGCGACGGCGATCACCCGGATCACGGGCCGGGAAGTTGTCTACCAGCCCGTCTCCGCCCCGGAACTGGTTGAGGTCCTGACCGCGGCCGGCCTCGACACGGGCACCGCGGGATTCCTCGCCGCCCTGGACGCGGACACCGAGGCGGGCCTGCTGGCCACCGTCACTGGCGAGCTGTCCCGGCTGATCAGTCGGCCGACGACGCCGCTGTTGCAGGCTCTGACGTCGGCGGCCGCGAGCTAATCCGCACTGCCCAAGGAGGCAGCGAGACCGGGAGGCCGGGAGTGGGCATAATGAAGGCGTGGATTCCCGCTGCGTCTGCAGGGCATAGACACCCTGCGGGTGCGCGCCTCGACTGACAGGACCCATGGAAACTCCCGGTGATTTTCAGCAGGCCGGGGCCGGTGAATGGTCGGACGGCCCGCTGGTTCTCGGTGTGCCGTGGGAATTCGACGAGCGCCTGGTACGGGCCGCCGCCGGGCTCGCCGCGATCATGGGAGTGCACCTGATTTGCGCGTTCGTGGACCCGGCGAGCTACCTCACCGAGTGGGAGCCCGCCGGAGTCCTGGATGGCACCTCACTTGATCCTGCCCCGAATGTCGAAGCCGAATACCCGGCCTCACAGCTGCTCAGCTGCCTTGAGGGCATTCTCGGTCCTCCCGGCGGGGCATGGTCCTTCCGGGTGCTGAACGGCGAAGTTGCCCACGCCCTGGACCGGCTGGCGCAGAACGCGGACGCGGCTGCGCTGATTGTCGGCGGGCAGCGGCCTGGGCGGATTGCCCAGATGGGCCGGCTCCTGGAGGGCTCGGTCAGCGTTTCCCTGACCCGTCTGCAGGGCAGGCCAGTACTGGTCGTTCCGCACGCGGGTCAGTGACGCACGCGCCGGCCGTGCGTTCCGTCCACCGACGGCGGCCCAACAGCGGGCCAGCACCGCGCCAACAAACCTGAGGCCGGCGGGGCGGGTTCATCCGTTCCGGGTGACGGCCCCGGGCCGCCGCGGCCATAGCGTTGGAGTACCGCCGGTGTGCGAGCGCCCGGGATGCGAAAGATTGCTGGAGCACAAGGGGCTGACGCTGACGGCGGAACTGCACGAGCCGTTAACGCCAGCGAATCGAAGTGAGTGATGGTAGACCCGAACAAGCCAGCAGCCGTCACGTCAGAGGCGCGGGCGCTCTTCGTCGGCAGCGCCGCCTTCCTCGTCCTGGGCGGCATCGCTTTTCTGCTGATCGGGCGGGAACCGGTCCCGTTGTCCGGACGGGGTTCAGTCGGTGACATTGCCTCGATCGGCACGGCAGTGTTGGGCGCCGGGGCGGTGGTGGCCGGTTGCCTGCAACGTCGTCCGGCTGTGGCACCGGAGGCCCGCGGGGGAGGCCGGATCCGCACGTCCATCGATATCGCCGCACTCGCGCTGGCGCACGCCTGCATCTTCCTGCTCGGCTGGCTGGCGCTCTTTTCGCTGTTCCAGCAGGCGTTCATCGGTGCGGTCGTCTACCCGTTCGCGGCCGCTGTCCTGGTCGGGACCACAGGAGCCATCAGCGCCTATATCGCCTACCTGTCCGCGCTCAGCATGACCGCCTACCGGCTCGCGGCCCTCCTCGCCGGCTTCCTGGTCACCGGCCTGCTCACGAGCATGCTCACCGCACAGGATCCACTGTGGTGGCAGGAGAACCTCAGTGCCCTCGGCATGAGCTCCGACGTCTCCGGAGTGGCGTTCAACTTCACCCTGATCGTCGCCGGCGTGGTCATCTCCACGCTGGCGGGATATGCGACGGCGACCCTCGCGGCGACCGCGAAGTCCCCGTCCGCGCTGCATCGGGTGAGGCTGCTCGAAGGCGGGATCGCCCTGATCGGCGTCTTCCTCGCCTGCGTGGGATTGTTCCCCGTCGATGAGCGCTTCGGGCTCCACACCCTGGTCGCGTCCGGCATGGTGGTGGTCTTCGCGTCCCTTATTGTCCGCATCCGCACGC
>NZ_JBFTZW010000095.1:0-11387 GCF_056406555.1 Arthrobacter sp. P1_B4 | reverse complement strand
GGCCGCCGCCGTGCGGGGCGCCGCTGTGCGGGGCGGAATCCGGTCCGGATTCCAGGCCCGCCAGGCCGGACCCGGAGCGCGATTTAGTGCCTGCCGCCGCCTTGGAGGCAGCTTGGAAGGGTCCGTCGGCGTAAGGGTCAAACAACATATCCATGGTGTATCTAAGTCTAGGCGGTGGCGCTGACAGCCGTGTCCGCCCGCTGGGACATGCCCTCCCCTGCCCGCGCCCAGTGGACATAATCCCCYTRTGCCCASYCCTGRCCKCGAAGAATGRGCATGCCCCGCTGAGGCTGTCATGGAGAAGACCCGGGTTGTTCTAAAGACCACCGAGGTTGTTCTGAAGAATGAGCATGTCCCGCGGACACGCCACAGCGGAACGAGCCTGTCCTCCGCCACCTGTAACCGATGGACGTACTCCCTTTGTGCCCACTCCTGGCCGCGAAGAACGAGCATGTCCCATGAAACTTCGCCAGGGAATGAGCTTTCTTGCAGGCGGGGCCGCGGTATTCCTCGGGAGTACCCCCCGACTCGCTTAGCTCGTGAGCCCCATCCGCGACGCGAGCCGCTTCGCTTCCAGCCCCGTCTTAGTGGCGGTCTTGGCTCCGGCTAGCGTCCGGACGGCCACTGTGAAGGCTGCGGTAGTCGCCGTTGTCCGGTGATTGGCAGGAATGGATTCCCACAACTCCATGCAGGTGGCAAGCAGTTCACTGGTCCCGGCAGGAAGCCGCGGTTGCTTGGAGGACGCGACCACCAGGGCGGTGAGCGCCGGCCAGACACAGTCCAGATGCCCCTCATAGGCCACCAGTGCCATTGCCCTCACCAGCCGGCCCAGCGAATGGTCGCCGGCCTCGAGGCGATTTCGTGCAGCCAGGGCCAGGTATTCGGCTGACAGTTGGCGCCTCGCGGCCATTTCCAGCACCGTTTCAAGGGTGCTACTCCTGTCGTACGGGCGGTGACTGGCGAGCATGGCAATGAACCAATCGTGAGTCAGTTGCCCGAGTTCTCCGGCCGTTGCCCCCGCCGGTCCTCCTTCCCCGAGTGCGACGAGCCCGCCGTAGACCACCCGCCGACCCAGCCAGACGGCGCCCAGGTCCGGCCAGAAGGGCACAACCGCCGAGGCTTCACAGGCGAGCCAGGTACCCAGATGTCCGCGTCCGCTGCCGCTCCACACCTCTGGCGAGAGCAACTCCGGGGGGACCGACGGAAACCGTTCCAAAGACACCGGCAACGCCAGCGGAGCCTCCACCGGAGGGGGCTTGAATCCTCCTCCTCCGACCCATTCGCGGAGAATTTGGCCGGCATGCCGCTCCTGGCCGTCCGGGCCGTCAAATGGCAAGACAGGCAATTCAGGGACCTCAGCTGCCAGCCCCGCATCCATCGGACCCAGCCGCAAGAGTGCCTGAAACAGGTCTGCTTCTCCATAGGCCCAGCCTTCACGCTCAAAAAGCTGCAGGAGTGACACCAGCCGGCCCAGTTCCACACGGAAGTTGTCATAACTCGGTGTGGCCAGGGAGTAGGGCACCGTTCCTGCCTGGACCATCAACTCGCTTTGACGAAGGATGTGGATTGCGGCCAAAGGGCTCGCCGAGCCAAATGGGTCGTCCGTACCCGAGGGGCGGGACAGTGATGCCCGGACCAATGCGGTCAGATCCCGGTGAGCGGTCAGGTCGTGCTCCCCTGATGCCCACATCGCCAAGGCAACCTCCGGGCCCGGGCTTGCCCACCGCCGCCAACTCGTCGGCGGATCCGGCCAGCGCCGCCAGCTGGTCGGCGCCCCCGCAAGTGCACGGTACCGCTCGAAGCCATCTGCGTAACCGGTCTGAGCAGCAAATCTTTGGCGATACCAGTCCCGCACGTTTGGGGCACGGCGGTAAACGGTCCGCAGGAAGCGATCAATGTATTGCTCTTCGGCGACGGAATGCTCGCGCGGTCCGGTCCAGCGCGGCAGCGGATTCTTCGAATCGACCTCTTGAGCCACGTATCGGGGAATTTCCGGAGGCTGTCGGACCCCCGTTCCCCAGAGCGATGCGGCGTCCAGCGGCTCTTCAAGGTCCGTGGCCAGAGGTCCCCCCGCCATCTCCTCCGCCGTCGCCCGGACTAATAGATCCGCGGATCCCGCCGCCGCTTCCCAGCAGGCGGCAAGGACGTCGCCATCGTATGGCTGCGAAGCTTGGAGCGATTTGAGGTGCCGAACCAAAAGCTCTTGGGCCTTCTTCTCCGGCCTGCCGAACACGGCAACACTCAGGTCGCAGAGGTCGCCGCCGCCCATGGGCGACTGGACCAAGAGTCCAAGAACCGGGAAGGACAGGAATCCGGGGGCTGTGGCGACTGTGGACAGCAGGAGCGGAATGCTCGCGGCGACCTCCCCAGGACTGGGCGGACATGACTTCAGGACATCGGCCAGCACTCGCTGGGTCGGGAGTCCATCGTCGCGTGCGAGTGCCGTGCGGAGCTTGCCGAAGACCTCTTCGCTGAGGAAGGTTCCCCTGTTGAGGTAGCCGCGGATTGCGGCCCCGACGGTCCACTCTTTCGGCGTTCCTACCCTGGCCAGGGGTCCCAGCGCGTCCGGCAGGTCAAAGCAACGCAGGAGTGTGTTCGCGGCGGTCAGATCCTGATCCCACAACTCCAGCAACGATTTCTGCATCTTCGGAAAGACCACCGCGCGTCCGGCGGGATCGATGCGGAACCCCAGTCCAGACCAACCGGGGTACTCGAAGTCCGCCGCAATCTCATCGCTCCAGACCTCGTGCAGCCGGCCGGCCGCGAGCTCCCGATAATAGAACGCCCAAAGCCGCGGATACGCTTCAAATTTTTCAGTGGCAACTCCAAAGTGCAGAATCAGCGGCAGGCAATAACGGATGACGGTGGTGGCGCTCTCCTTGCCGGCTCTTGCGTTCCGGCTGATCGCCGCGGCCACGAAGCGCCGACACCAGTCGTCGCCTTTTGAAACAAGAACGTCCAACAACATCAGGATGTGGACGTTGCGGTTCCATGCCATCGCCCGCCAAGGCAGGAACCTGGCAGCATCGGCAGGTGCGCTGACGGCGACGGTGACCATCTCCCTGACAATTGACCGGGAGCGCGAGTCGACAAGGCTGATGACCCCATGGAGCCGAAAGTCCAGGTCCTGGGTCAGCAGGGTCCGGCCGCCTTTGGCGAACCACGTCCTCGTCTCCGCGAGATGAGCCGGCGGGGGCGCTTTGATGTATTCGCGAAGGGCAATCCAGTCTTCGGCTGTGGCGAGCCGGCGTATTTCCTGCACGAGCGGCGGGTCGCCGCGGCCCTCCGGCCCCGTCACGTGTTTTCCAGTCCGTGGCCCGGTGCCGTCTCGAGCCGCGCAAGCTCCACGGCGAGCGCATGCTTGCAGGGACCCCGGGCGCCGCGAAAGTCGTACCACCAGGCACAGGTGCACTGGTAGAGTCCGGCCCTGGCCGTGACCCGGTACACATACACTCCGTCTGCGGCCAGAACATCCCAGCGGTCCTCCAACCGGGATACCCCGCCCCGGGCCACAATGCCGCGGGCTGCCTGCAACCGCGGATGGTCCTTGACCGTCCGGTCCTGGTCCAGCGGCAGTTCCCGGTGGAAGTAGGCATTTTCCAGCAGGTCGAAACCCACCTTCCCGGACGCACCTAACCAGGCCAGCCCGTGGCTGACGCGCTCCGCCGCAAGCCGGGTCCTTGCGCTGAGCGCCTCGGTCGAAATGACCGCCTGCCATCCTAGGAAGTCCAGGACTGTCATCCCCGCTTCCGTGACGCCAGGGGCGGCGAGCGCAGCAAGGATCCCGCCTTCCCCCGAGAAACCCCGGCCGGCCGCCGGCGACAGCAGCAGTGTGAAGTCGGCACCGGGGAGCCTAAACACCCAGCCGCTGGCCCCGTTGTCGTGACGGAAGATGTCCAGGCGAGAGGCGAATCGGGCGACCCGCCTGGCGGCGGCAAGCCGTCCTGTACCGGCCAGCGTGACCGTTGACGGCTTCGCCGCCGCCACTTCGCGCAATCCCCGGACCGATGGCAGCAGGAAGACCGTGCGCCCGGGCTGGGCTGCCGGCAAGGAGGCCAGGAACTGACTGATGGCGGGGCCGGTAAGGGCAGCCAGATGCGTCATACCTGCAGCGATGGCGGGTGTTTCAGCGAAGCCGCGAACCCACCGGTCGGGCAGATCCACCTTCCGTTCGACATGGCTCTGATCGGGAGTGGAGACCACCAGCCGGTCCCGGCCGACGTCAAAGTGGAGCAAGTCGTTCCGGTGCACGTTGGCGAGCGCAGAGCGCAGTGGGCTGTTGATGTCCACGTTGGTGGTTCCGAAGCCGATCTCACCGCCGTCCAGGCCGCTGCCCAGCAAGTCCAGCCGCGCCTGGACCCCGTTGCATGCCGAAAACGACTCACACCGCAGGCGGTCTCCGCCTGCGGTCATGACCGGGTCCACGACATCGCTGAGCCGGAACCCTGCATCGTAGTACCTCGACGCCGCGACGTCGGCAACGGCGAGCAGCGCGCTGGACACCACGTCCGGCCTTGCCGCAAACCCGTGAAAGAAGCTGGGGTTTTCCACCAGTCCTTGAGGGGTGGCGCCCAGACCTGACTCCAGGAGGAGCCGCTTGGCGCCGTGAGCTTCATCGAGTACGGATTCGGCTAAATAGCCGCTCATTCCGGTTCCCGCAGCCGGCGGGTCCACACCCGGTCAGTTCCCCGTGTGGACAGCACCTCAGGCATGTCCGGAATTGGTGTTCGCTCCCCCATGTCCGGAAGTATAGGCCGCGTTTCCGGACTAGCAACACCCCCCCGCACGGCGGAGGGGACGCGCTGTCCGCGGGACATGCCCACTGCTGTCCGCGGCCGGTGGACATACGACCACCCTGTCCGATGCTCTCCTCGAGGAATGAGCATGTCCCGCGGACCCCGCCGCGAACAATGAGCATGTCCCACGGGAGATCCGGCAGGCGGGAAGCTAGCCGACGCCCCCGGAGCTGAGCGCGGCGCGCAGCTGCTGGACCGCCGTCGTCCCTCCCGCGATGAACCAGTCGAGTCCGTTGACGCGCACGACGTCGGTCGCGCCGCCGGCCGCCTCGACGATGGCCTTCCCGGGCAGCCAGTCCCACTCGGGGCAGCTGTGCTGGAACCAGCAGCCGAGCTCTCCGTCCGCGACCCGGCCGAGGTCGCAGGAGCCGGACCCGAACATGCGCAGCGCGGCCGCCGACGTCGCTGCCGCATGCCAGGGCATGGCACACATCGGATCGGCAAGCCACGTCGGGTGGATGTAGGTTGCCGCGCCGAGGTCAGACAGCGGCGTGTCGGAGCGTCCGGCGCTTCCAGACGCTCCGGGCACGAATGTGACCAGTTTTTCGCCGTTGAGCGTTGCCGCCCGGGACGTCCCGCCCAGCCAGAGTTTGTCCTCCTCCGGCTGGAAGATGGCGCCGAGCCCTGCACCGTAGGAATCCTTCAGGGCAATGGCCGAGCACCAGTACGTGGATCCATGCAGGAAGTTGAAGGTCCCGTCGACGGGGTCAATGACCCAGGTCCGGCCGCTGCTGCCCGCCACAGAGGCGCCCTCCTCGCCCAGGACGGCGTCATCGGGCCGGCAGCGCCGAAGCTGTTCCAGGACATAGGATTCGGCGGCGTGGTCGGCGGCCGTGACCACGTCCGAGACCGATGTCTTCTGCCTGCCCTCAAGCCCGGCCTGCCGCATCAACAGCGCCAGCGTGCCTGCCTCGCGGACCAGGGCCTCGGCCAGTTGGTAGTCATCCAGTGAGGGGTCGAGATCTGCGGTGCTGTGCCGGCCGAGCCGGTGTTTTCCTAGTTCGGTCACGCATCCCAGACTATCGGCGCCCGTTGGCAGTGAACAGCCGGCGCGGACGGCCGGGCAGACGGCGGCGCGGAGGGGTGTGCAGGACGGGCGATAATGGAGCCATGGCCAAGACACCCGCGCAGCGGATCAAGAAGCACGGCGCCAACGCGGCGGTCCCCCAGCACCATCTTCCTCCGGTGATCAATCCGACCACCAGCCGGACACCGCAGAAGGCACAGAGCAACAGCAATCTGATTGTCATCGCCGGGGTCGTGGCCAGCCTGTTCCTGTTCTGGTATCTGCACCTGCTCACCCTCAACCAGCTCACCCAGTTGTCGGGCGGCCAGGCAATGCCCGACTCGTTGGTGGGCGGCTTTGACCTGGGGTTCGTGGAGCAATTGCGCGCGGCCATGGACGCCGATGCCCGGGGCCAGCTGAACTATGTCCACAAGACGGCCGGGATGCTCTTCCCGCTGATCTTTGGCTTCACCTGGCTGCTGCTGATCGGAACCAACGTGGCACGGAAATCCCTGCGCTGGGCGCTGTGGTCGCTGCCGCTGCTTTTTGCTGCGGTCCGGCTGTGGGGCAACACGGTGATCGATGAAATGATGTCCGCCGACACTCTCGACGGCGGTCAGGTCGCCGTGGCCTCCGGGCTCACCGTGGCCGGCTGGGTCCTTCTGGCGCTGAGCGTCGTGGCCGGCGTCGCCGCCGTGTTACTCGGACGCAAGGCTGCCGCGGCTTCCCCCACCCCGGGACATGTCCAGTCCTGATTCGCGCGGCAGGGCTAGTTCTCTATTCCCGGCATAGGACACGGGACATGTCCATTCTTGGTCACGGCGGCTGGAGTCGCCCCTCGAACCGGGCCTCGAGCGCGGGACATGTCCAGCGTTCGGCCCGGCAGGTGGACATCTTGCCATTATGTCCATCCCTCAAGTCCAGCCGAGGGCATATCCATTTCGATGCGAAGTCAGGGTACTTCGGTCAGGAATTCAAGGGCCTGTTCCGCACGTTGGGAGGCTCCTGCTTTCTGAAAGTAGTCGGCGGCCTCCATCAGGTAGTTCGGGGCTTCGGCCCCGTTTCCCAAAGCGGCGTGCGACCGGCCCAGAAGTAGATACACCTCGCCCAATATTTGCGGTGACGTCTTTTCGGGGACCGGGAAAATGTCAACTAGGGTATCGACTGCCGATTTCTGATCCCCCGCCAGGAAATTCCAGTGGCCGCGGTTCAGCTTGAGCAATATGTGATCTTCCTCGGTGCCGCCAATGACATCCGTGGCTAGTTCCGCGCGTTCAATGCAACGCAGGGTGTCCGCGTCCGCAACATCGGCGGCAAGCCGCATGGCAGCGGAAGCCTTGTTGAATTTGGCCCAAACGGTGAGGTTCCTAGCCGGCGAAAAGGTGCCAGCGGCGAGTTCGTGATAGTGCAGCCCCTCGGCGACTTTGCTGCAAAGAAACGCGACGTTCCCAATGACCCAATACGCCTTGCCCACCAGCTGGTCATCGACTTCGCCCGAAATGATGTCCGCCATGATGAGGCTTTCCGCCCACGCTTCGTCAAGCCTTCCACTATCGGCGAGCGCAGCAATGAGGGCCTGCCTGGCCTTGACTGCGATCTCGACGTCATCTTCGCCATTCATGAGGTCGGCTGCAACTCTGGCCTCGTCGGCCGCCTGTTCGAGTAACCCCAGGCCCTGACGGCTCTGGGCCAGCAGGATGTGCACTTGGGCCTGAAGCTGCAAGTTCCCGTCCCAGGGTTCAGCAACTAGCGCGCTGGCAACCTCCGCGCAGGCTTCGAAGTCACCGGCGGCAAGGAGGCTCTCCGCCCGGAACAAGGTCATGTGCCACCACGAGGACGAATCGCCTTCGGCATTGGCAATGTCCGCGGCCGCCTGCGCAGCGATGGCCGCCTGCCCGAACTCGTGGTTGGACCGGTGTTCGCGCGCCTGCAGCTCTGCAGCAGCGTACGAGGGTGAAACGGAGCTTTGTTGCATATCTCAATTATCCGTTGCCGCAGGAGCGGAAACGAACAAACCGCGCAAGCAAGACCTGCGCAATATTGACTCAGGTCTTCCGAAGCTTCGCGCGAATAACACGAAACCATCCATTGCAGAGCGAATCGTTATACAGCGGCGTGTCGTTTGGCCCTATACTAAATCTGCACCACAAGTCACATGAGTCACATCAGCCTCTTACGTATCAGGAGTCCTAATGAAGAAGACCCTTGCAACACTCCTCGTCGCCGGTGCGCTGGCCGCCGCTGGAATGTCCGCCTCCGCAGCGATTTCTGCTGCAGCTGACACCTCCGGCCAGAGCTCAGTCGTAGCCGTCGGCTGGTGGCCGGACTCCATCAAGAAGTAACGGAGACTGCATTGACAGGCGGCGGGTGTCGGAAGTGATTCCAACACCCGCCGTCGCTGTTTAAACTTTCGGAAGTAACCAACGGGTCATCTTCCTTGAACTCACTTGTCCCCCGCAAACAACGCCACAATCTCGCCCGCCGGCGCAGGCCGGCCAAAGTAGTAGCCCTGCCCGCTGCCGCAGCCCATCTCGCGCAGTACTTCCGCCTGTTCCGCCGTCTCGATCCCCTCGGCCAGCGCCTTCAGGCCGCAGGCGTGGATGAGGTGCAGCACCGCGGCTACGAAGTCCCGCTGTTGCTCGTCGTCGCCGAGGCCACTGATCAGGCTCCGGTCGATCTTGACCACGTTCACCGGCAGCTTGCGCAGGTAGCTGATGGAGGAATAGCCGGTCCCGAAGTCATCGATCTCGAGCTGCACGCCGAGCCGGCGAAGGCCGTTGAGCGAATACTGGTCGACGTCGCCGCCGTTGACCGCCATGGACTCGGTCAGCTCCACGATCAGGTTTGATGCATCCACGCCGGTCTCCCTGAGGATGTCCCGCACATGTTCGATCAGCTCGAGGTTTTGCAGTTCGGTGGTGGAAATGTTGACCCGGACATTAAAGGTGCTGTCCACCTGCAAGTCCTGCTGCCATTTGCGCAATTGGCGCACGGCATTGCGCAGCACCCAGTGGCCCAGGTCCACGATCATGCCGGTTTCCTCGGCCAGGGGAATGAACTGATCCGGCATGAGCAGACCGCGCCCGGGGTGGTTCCACCGGACCAGCGCCTCCACGCCCTCGATCCTGCCGGTCGCGAGGTCCACCACCGGCTGGTAGTGCAGGGTCAGCTGGTCCTGCCGGATAGCTTCGCGCATTTCCGTAACCATGACGCTCTGCAGCCGGCGCGCGTACAGCAGGGCCGGCTCGAAGACTTTGATGCTGCTGTGCTGCTGCGCCTTTGCCGCGTACATGGCCGTGTCGGCCTCCATGACCAGGTCATCGACGGACTGGCCGGGTTCCGCTATCCGCAGGCCGATGCTCGTTCCGCAGGTGACTTTCAGGTCCCCGACGTCGAGGCTTTCACTGAGTGCCTTGAGGATCCTGTTCGCCACCCTGCGTGCCCGGACCAGATTGGACTTCGGCAGCATGACGGCGAATTCGTCGCCGCCAAGGCGCGCCACGGTGTCAGTCTCGCGGACGGCGTCCTGGAGCCGGCGTGCGATGGCCCGCAGGACGTCGTCGCCGGCGCTGTGCCCCAGGGTGTCGTTAATGCCCTTGAAGGAATCGAGATCAAGAATCAGGAGGGCCGGCGGCATTTCGCCGCGTGAGGACTCCGCCAGGGCGTGGCTCAGGACCGAGTTCAGTGCGGTGCGGTTGGCGAGTTGGGTCAGGGGGTCGGTCAGCGCCATGCGTTCGAGCTCCACCTGCGCCTCGCGCAGCATGGCCGTGCGGCTTTCGACCCGCTCTTCCAGCTCCTGGTAGATGGTCTGCAGGTCATCGGCCATCAGGTTGATGCCGGCGATGACGGCGGCGACGTCGTCGCGGGCTCCCGAATGCGGGATCCGGGTGCTCAGATCGCCTCCGGCGATCCGCACGATGCCTTCCACGAGGGCGTGCAGCCTGGGGTCCGGTGCTTCATTCTTCACGGGTGTACTGCCTTAGCCACTCAACGGCCGCGGATTCGGAGGTGAAGAACTGGGCCGGGATCGTCTCGCTTCGGGACCGCAGGAGGTAGTGGGCAATGACCCTGTCCACCGGGCTCTCGCCCACCAGGGCGAACGCTGTGGCCGCTATGGAACCGCTGTAGACCCGGCGGGCCTCCATGCTGACACCGACGACGCCGGTGATCACCAGGAGCACCGGCTTCCGCCGTCCCGCGGCGAGCGTGCGGACGATGTCGCCGGCGATGCGCGCCTCCGGACCCTCGATCTCCTGGTTGGCGGGCAGCAGGACCTCGATGATTCCGCCGTCGATCATCCGCACCCCGATGCTACGGGCGGCACCGTCGGTCGCCCGGGCCGCGGTCACCGCCGCCGCCCCCAGAACGACGCCGGCCGCGGCCGCTGCCGTGTTCGGCAGGCCCTCCGGCAGCCACCCTTCGGGCCCGGCCAGGGCCTCGAGCGTCATCGGACCGCAATTCGACGGCGGCGGTCCGCGGAGCCTCGGAGGTCACGGTTCAGCCGTCGGTCGCCGTGATAGAGAATCGTTTCCCAGTCGACTTCCTCGGCTGTCTTGGCAATCACGGGACTCTCCTTCACTTTCTTGGGCCTGGGACTGACATACAGCCAGTTAACCACCCCGAGGAAGACATCCACCGCGGAGTTGAAGGCGCTGTTGGGGCTGAAATGGTCGCGGAAACCGCGAAAGGCTCCTGGGCGGACCACACACATTAGGGTCGAAAGCGTCAGGAATATTACGACGACTGGATAGGAAATCGCCCCAACCCGACGCCCGCGAACTGCGTTCGGGTGGTCGGCGTGCGCTTTCAGGGCGGTGGAAATAACGTAGCTGGTCGGAGCGGTCAGCGAGGTGAGAATTCCTAGCCGAACAGTGACCATTTTGCACATGAACAGTCTCAGATGACCAAGCGACAGCGCCCCGGGACGAACTTCGGGGCCCCACTGACGGGGCCGGAACGCAACCTTTTGTTCGGTCGTCACGCTGTCCGCACCGAAGAGCGGCAAGACTCGCTGATTTAACATTCGTCCCCGTATGACTGCAAAGTCTGCATACTGGCGCGTTGATGGACAAACCCACACGCCCGCACCGGGATGTTCCGGTGGGTGCCCTCATGATAATGCAAGGTCAGACCCCTGCCGGTTATCTGACACCCTGAAGCCCTCAGCGGGCCTGGGCCCGGGCGAGCTTGCGTGCCGTGCGTTCGTGCTGGACCCGCTGGGCGATGACAAGACCGGCCGCGGCGACGCCGACGGTGATGGGATAGCCCATGAGCCGTTCCAGGGCACCGGGTTCCGGCACGTGCATGCCCGTCAGCCCGCCCGCAATGAGCGCCGCCAGGGACACGGCCCCGCAGCCCAGGATGAACCACCCGAGCGGCGTCTGCCGGAGCCAAAGCCAACCGAGGATCAGGAGCGCCAGGGCGCCGGCGGCGAAGTACATCAGGGCGCCGGCCACGTGCCAGGCCGATCCCGTGTCCTCGGGCACCAGCCCCACGATGACCGTTCCTGCCCCGGCGGCGCCGGTCAGCAGCCGGGCGGCGGCCGCTGCCACCACCCCTGCGCCCCAGCGCGCGCGGCCGTGCGG
>NZ_JBFTZW010000094.1:0-11439 GCF_056406555.1 Arthrobacter sp. P1_B4 | reverse complement strand
GCGGATTGCTCCGCCAACCCCCGTCGAATGCTCCGTAGTCGCCCTTTTGAGGCTCCATAACGGCACTTATGGAGCCGTCGATGGGCGTTGTGGATAACTTCTGCAGCGTCGACGCCGAACTGGTCTGATGAAGCCATGAAGACCGCGCGTCCGCTGCCGGACGATTTCCAGCGACGACCCTTTACCGTCGTCGAAGCGGCAGCGGCTGGTGTGTCACTAAAAAGGCTCCGCCACCAGTCCCTGGCCGCGCTGGGCCGGGGAATCCGTGTGCAAAGCCCGACGCCGGGGCTTCCCTTGTGCGTGCGAGTGCGGCCTTTCATTGAGGTCAATGAGCGATGCGCCGCGTCGCACCTCACCGCGGCGGAGCTTGGTTCGCTTCCGGTGCGGCAGCAGAAGGAGGCACCACCGATGTACCACGTGATCAGGCCCGAGGGCGCGGCCCATCTCAACCGGCCACACGTCATCGTCCACCGCATGAAGCTCTACGACGACGAAATCACGCTGCTGGACGGGATCCCCATCACCACCCCGGAGCGGACCTGGCTGGATCTAGCCGAAATGTTGACCGTAGACCAACTCGTTGTGGCCGGCGACAGCTGCGTTCGGATGCCCAGACCTGAGCTCGAGGGCAGGGAGGCGCCGCTCTGCAGCCTTCAGGACTTGCAGCGGATGATCGACCGCCACAAGGGAAAACGCGGAATCCGCAAGGCGAAGGAAGCCATCGCCCTCATTCGCGTGGGCTCCGATTCGCCGCAGGAGTCGTTGCTGAGGCTGGCCATAGTCCGGGCCGGCCTTCCGGAACCAGAGCTGAACGTTCCGATCATCGACGATGCAGGAACCCGGCACCACGAACCCGACCTGTCCTATCGGAAATACAGAATCGGCGTCGAGTACGAGGGCGAACTCCACGGTGAGGAGGGCCAGATCGTCCGGGACATCGCCCGTTCGGAGAAGTACACGGCCCTCGGTTGGACCGAGGTCCGGATCTCCAAGCGGCATATGCACGATGATGCCAAGGCCGCGGTGGCCAAGGTCCGTGCCGCACTCCTGCAGGCGGGCTGGCGGCCCGGCCGTTAACGAACGATTGCTCCGCAACTGCAGTTTTGAGGGTTCAAAAGGGCAGCTGCGGAGCAATCGATGGAACTAGGGTGGCGGTGGGTGGGCCCACGCCGCCAGGGTTCCCTGGCCGAGCTTGCGAGGCTAGGGTGGCGGTGGGGACTAGCCGAAGTACTTCGGCAGGGTCGCCTCGTGGGCTTCGCGGAGCGCGTCGAGGCTCATGGTCTCGACGCCGTTGATCTCCAGCGTGCCGCCCTCGGCGTCCACCACACCGATCCGGACGTGCGCGAAGCCGCGGGCGGTGCACATGTCCGTGAAGCGGATTTCCTCCGAGCGGGGCACAGCGACGACGGCGCGGCCCTGGGTTTCGGAGAACAGCGCCGTGAACAGGTCCACGCCGTCGCGGTCCAGGACGTCCTGCAGGGCGATCCGGGCGCCCACGCCGTAGCGCAGGGACGACTCCACGAGGGCCGCGGCGAGGCCGCCTTCGGAGAGGTCGTGGGCGGAATCCACCATGCCGTCGCGGGAGGCGTTGATCAGGATCTGGCCCAGTTCGCGCTCGGCGTCGAGGTCAACCTTCGGCGGCAGGCCGCCCAGGTGTCCGCGCATGTTCGACCATTCCGAACCGTCCAGCTCTGCCGCCGTCGTGCCCAGCAGGTAGATGGCCTGGCCGTCTTCCTTCCAGCCCGACGGCGTGCGGCGGGCGACGTCGTCGAACTTGCCCAGCACAGCCACCACGGGGGAGGGGTGGATGGGGGTGGTCCCGGTCTGGTTGTACAGCGAGACGTTGCCGCCGGTGACCGGGATGCCGAGGACCATGCAGGCGTCGGACAGGCCGCGGATGGCTTCGGCCAGCTGCCACATGACGTCGGGGTCCTCGGGGGAGCCGAAGTTCAGGCAGTCGCTGACGGCCATCGGCACGGCGCCTGAGGTGGCGACGTTGCGGTAGGCCTCGGCCAGGGCCAGCTGAGCGCCGTGGTACGGGTCCAGGTAGGTGTAGCGGCCGTTGGCGTCGGTGGCCAGGGCCACGCCCAGGCCGGTTTCCTCGTCCACCCGGACCACGCCGGCGTCGTCCGGGAACGCCATGGCGGTGTTGCCGCCGACGTAGCGGTCGTACTGCTTGGTGATCCAGGACTTGTCGCACATGTTCGGGGAGGCGACGAGTTCGGTGATGGCGGCGGCCAGGTCCGCCGGGGCGGAGGGACGGCCAGCGTCCTGCACGGACCCGGTGAAGGAGTCGGCCTGGACGGCGTCCTGCCATTCGGGGCGGGCATAGGGTCGGTCGTAGACCGGGCCGTCGTGGGCCACGGTGCGCGGGTCGACGTCGACAATGACCTCGCCTTCCCACGTGATGATGAGGCGGCCGGTGTCGGTCACCTCGCCCAGCCAGGAGTACTCCACCGCCCACTTGTCCATGACCGCTTCAAACGCGGCGATGTTCTCGGGGGTAACCACGGCCATCATGCGTTCCTGCGACTCGGACATCAGGATTTCGCCCGGGGTCAGGGTGGGGTCGCGGAGGAGCACGGAGGTCAGCTCGACTTCCATGCCGCCGTCGCCGTTGGAGGCGAGTTCGGAGGTGGCGCAGGAAATGCCGGCGGCGCCGAGGTCCTGGATGCCCTCCACCAGGGATCCCTTGAACAGCTCCAGGCAGCACTCGATCAGGACCTTCTCGGCGAACGGGTCGCCCACCTGGACCGCGGGGCGCTTGGACGGCTTGGTGTCATCGAAGGACTCCGAGGCCAGCACGGAGGCGCCGCCGATGCCGTCGCCGCCGGTGCGGGCACCGAACAGCACCACCTTGTTGCCCTTGCCGGAGGCGTTGGCGAGGCGGATGTCCTCGTGGCGCATCACGCCGACCGCCAGCGCGTTCACCAGCGGGTTGCCCTGGTAGACGGAGTCGAAGACCATTTCGCCGCCGATGTTGGGCAGGCCCAGCGAGTTGCCGTAGCCGCCGATCCCTGCCACGGCGCCGTGCATGACGCGGGCGGTGTCCGGGTGGTCAATGGCGCCGAAGCGCAGCGGATCCATCACCGCTACCGGGCGGGCGCCCATGGAGATGATGTCGCGGACAATGCCGCCGATGCCGGTTGCGGCGCCCTGGTAGGGCTCCACGAACGACGGCGAGTTGTGGGACTCGATCTTGAACGTCACGGCCCAGCCGTCGCCCAGGTTGGTGACACCGGCGTTTTCGCCGATACCCACGAGCATGTCCTTCTTCATTTCCTCGGTCACCTTGTCGCCGAACTGGCGCAGGTGGTTCTTCGAGGACTTGTAGGAGCAGTGTTCGCTCCACATCACCGAGTACATGGCGAGTTCCGCGCCGGTGGGGCGGCGGCCCAGGACCTTGACGACCTCGTCGAACTCGTTCTGCTTCAGGCCCAGTTCGGCCCAGGGGAGTTCGGTGTCCGGGGTCTTGGCCGCGTTCTCGACGGTGTCGATGTTGAACTTCCGGGCGGTCTCCGCGGGTGCCGCCACTGCGGGTGTCTCCGTCATTTGTTGTCTCCCACGATCTTGTTCAGGACAGAGGTGAAGAACCCGAGGCCCTCGGTGCCGGAGCCGAGCTCGGGACCGAAGCCGGCCTCCACGGCGTGCTCGGGGTGCGGCATGAGGCCCACCACGTTGCCCGCGGCGTTGGAAATGCCGGCGATGTCGCGGCGGGAGCCGTTCGGGTTGAAGCCGACGTAACGGAACACAACGCGGCCTTCGGCCTCGAGCGCGTCCAGGGTCTTCTCGTCGGCGATGTACTGGCCGTCCTGGTTCTTCAGCGGCACGGTGATTTCCTGGCCGGCGGCGTAGTCCCCGGTCCAGGCGGTGGTGTTGTTCTCCACGCGCAGGACCTGGTCGCGGCACATGAACTTCAGGTGGTCGTTCTTGATCATGGAGCCGGGCAGCAGGTGCGACTCGGTCAGGATCTGGAAGCCGTTGCAGATGCCCAGCACGGGCAGCTTGGCCTCGGAATTGGCGGCGTCGATGATCTTGGACATCAGCGGCGCGAAACGGGCGATCGCGCCGGCGCGGAGGTAATCGCCGTACGAGAACCCGCCGGGAATCACGACGGCGTCAACGTCACCCAAGGTGGTGCCGGCGTGCCAGAGCTCCACCGGGGTGGCGCCGGCCAGACGGACCGCACGGGCGGCGTCGCGGTCGTCGAGGGTGCCGGGGAAGGTGACGACGCCGATCCTCGCACCAGCGAGCCTGGGGTTGGCGGCGACGGCGACGGCCTCGCCGATCAGGGGGAGTTCAGTCATTTCAGGCCTCAACGACCTCGACGTTGACGACGTCCTCGATGACCGGGTTGGACAGCAGGGTCTCCGCGGCGTCGCGGGCCTGGGCCAGGATCTCCTCGGTCACCTCGCCGTCGACCGTGAGTTCAAAGCGCTTGCCCTGGCGGACAGAGCTGAAAGCGGTGAAGCCCAGCCGGGGCAGAGCACCGACGATGGCCTTCCCCTGCGGGTCCAGAATCTCGGGCTTGGGCATGACGTCGACAACGATCCGGGGCATCCGGCAACTCCTGTGCGTGAGCGTTGGGTAAGGGCGCAGCGGAGTGGTGCCGTCTCACGCCGATCCGCTGTGTGTTGGACTGCCTGGTGAATGCAGCGTGAAAGGGCGCTCCGCGAGCTTGCATGCCCATTCTACCGGCCACCGCGCGTCCGGCCGTATTCGCAGCCGGGAGTGTGGACGCGGCCTCCCCGGCGGGTCCTTGAGCTGGAGAAATGGCGTCGCGGGGGCGGCTGCGCCCTATGGCCGGGGCTGCCGCGGGTCAGTAGGATGTGCGCATGGCTGAGAAACCGAAATCCGTGGTGTTGTCTGTTGTGGCCGTCGCAGTGTTCGCCGGGCTGGGCCGGATGGTCCTGCAGAAGATCAAGGCCGACCGCGCGGCGAAGGCGACCAAGGTGGCCGGGCCCCTGGATGAGAAGACCCGCGCATGGATCAGCGACGTGGTCCGGACTCCGCGAAAGTAGGCCGCCAGTAAGCCAGTGTTGGGCCCGCGGTGGGCCCGCGGACCATGACGGGCAGGGTCCCCCCGCGCTGAGGTACCGCAGGGGTGCGGCCGCGCGGGCCGGAAGTACCAATTGACGCAGTTCAGCGACGTCCCCATCGCGTCGTGTCGTATTGCGTGACAAATTTTAAATACCCCTCAGTGACCTATGTCATATCTCGCTCTCAGTCTGTACTGTATGAATCGGCTGGTATCCGTGGGGGCTGGCCGGGCGACCGCCCGGTGAGTTCCCGCCAGTCCGTTGGGCCCGGCCTTGAAGCCGGGCCGTTCCTTTACGAAAGGTTCGAACACTCGTGACATCACCAGGAAAGAGCTTCCTTCGAAGCGGGGGACTCCGGAGGGCCGCGGCACTGACCCTGGGCTTGCCGGTTCTTCTGTCCAGCATCGCGATCGCCCCCGCCAATGCGGCCCCGGGGCAAGGCCTGGCCGTAGCCGGCGTCGCACAGAAGAATGTTGATCCGAATAACTACAAGGACGGCCGCTACATCGTTGTCCTGACCGAGAAAGCGGCAGCCACGTATGACGGCGGGACGGCCGGCATGCCGGCCACCAAGCCTGCGCCCGGCAAGAAGCTGGATGCCAACAAAGCTGAAGTGAAGAAGTACCAGGCACACCTGCAGCAGAAGCAGGCCCAGGTGGCCGGCAAGCAGGGCGTTAAGATCAATCGGCAGTTCACCGCCGCCCTCAACGGATTCAGCGCACACCTCACCGCGGATCAGGCCATCAAACTGGCCAAGGACCCCGGCGTGCTGACGGTTGCCCCTGACACGGAAAACGCTCCGGACTACTCCAGCACCGATTTCCTGAAGCTCAGCGGGGCCAACGGAACCTGGAACACGAAGTTCGGCGGCCAGAACGGCGCCGGCAAGGGCGTCGTCGTCGGCGTCATCGACACCGGATACACCCCGTCCAGTGCGTTTTTCGCCGGGGAAGAGGTCAAGCCCCTCGTCGGCCAGCCTGTCGTCGGTGTGCCGTACAGGACGGCGGACGGCAAGATCGCAATGCTCAAGTCCGACGGCGACACTTTTATCGGTGAGTGCCAGAAGGGCCAGGACTTCGACGGTTCTGCCTGTAACTCCAAGGTCCTGAGCGCTCACTACTTCGCCGAGGACTTCCTGCAGTTCGTGCCCCCGGCCGAGCGTGCTCCGGAAGAACTGCTGTCCCCGGTCGATGTCGCCAGCCACGGCACCCACACGGCCAGCACCTCGGCGGGCAACGCCAACGTCGAGACCTTCGTCGACGGGCGCAGCTTCGGCCTGACCAGCGGCATCGCGCCGGCCGCCAAGCTCTCCGTTTACAAGGTCTGCTGGGAAGACACCGACCCCAACACGGGCGGCTGCTACAGCTCCTCGTCCGTTGCCGCCGTCGAACAGGCCATCAAGGACGGCGTCGACGTACTGAACTACTCGATCTCCGGTTCTGCGACTTCAGTTATCGACCCGGTCTCGATTGCCTTCCTGAACGCTGCCTCCGCAGGCATCTTCGTCGCAGCATCGGCCGGAAACTCCGGTCCGACGGCGAGCACCGTCAACCACGGCGGCCCCTGGGTCACCACGGTTGCGGCCAGCAGCTTCTCCCAGGAGCTTCAGGGCACTGTTGAATTCGCAGACGGAACCAAGTTCCGCGGCGCCAGCATCATGAACAAGGAAGTCAAGGACGCCGGCGTGGTGCTGGCTGCCAACGCTGCCGCGGCGACCCCGCCGTCGAACCCCGCACAGTGCGGGCCCGGCACCCTGGACCCGGCGAAGGTCGCCGGCAAGGTCGTCGTCTGCGACCGCGGCGTTGTCGACCGCGTCGCCAAGAGCGCCGAGGTTGCCCGTGGTGGCGGCGTCGGCATGATCCTGGTGAACCTGAGCAATTCCTCGCTGGACACCGATCAGCACGCCGTCCCGACCGTCCACGTGAACCCGCCGGCCACCGCGGCCATCAAGGCCAAGGTAACCGCCGCCCCGGACATCAAGGTGTCCCTTGTTAACAAGGACACGACCGGACTGCCGCTGGAGGCGCAGCCGCAGATTGCCGGCTTCTCCTCCCGGGGCCCGCTGCTGGCCACCGACTCGGACCTGCTGAAGCCGGACGTCACTGCGCCGGGTGTTGCAGTCCTGGCCGGTGTGTCGCCGATTGGCGCTGACGGTGCAAAGTTCGGATTCCTGTCCGGCACCTCCATGGCGGCACCGCACGTTGCCGGTTTCGGCGCGTTGCTCCTGGGCAAGAACCCGAACTGGTCCCCTGCAATGGTCAAGTCCGCCATGATGACCACGGCAGGCAATGTGGTGAACGCCGACGGCTCCAAGAACACCGATGTCCTCGCCACCGGTGCCGGCCAGGTGGATCCGGCACGCATGGTCGATCCGGGTCTTGCCTACGACGCCAACGAAGAGGACTACTGGAAATTCATACAGGGTACGGGAATCAACCTAGGCCTGCCGTCCAGCATCCTGCCGCGGGACATGAACGTCCCGTCCTTCTCGCTGGGCAACCTCACCGGCAAGATCACCGTGACCCGGACCCTGACCGCTCTGACTCCGGGCGTCTACAAAGTCAAAGCCAATGTGCCCGGAATTCAGGTCAATGTGGCTCCGGCGGCCCTGAACTTCAAGGCCGCTGGCGAGAAGAAGACCGTCAAGGTCAGCTTTGAGAACAAGAGCGCTGCCCTGGGCAAGTTCGCCATGGGCTCACTGAGCTGGGAGGGTGCAGGCAAGACCGTCACCTCGCCGATCGCAGTCCGGCCGCAGTCTGTCGTCGCCGCGAAGGATGTCTTCCTTAGCACCGAATCCGGCACGGGCTCGGGCGACATCAGCGTTGTGTCGGGCACCAACTCGCCCGTCAACATGACGCTGGACGGCCTGTCCAAGGCGGATTCTTCTGCCGTGGAACTGGTTCCCGGCCCGTTCGCGGGCCGTGCCGATGCCTCGACGTTCGTCAAGACTGTGAACGTCCCGGCGGGTGCTCCGCTGGCCAAGTTCTCGGTCATCTCCTCTGACCCGGCCTCGGACTTCGACATGTGGGTGGTCACGCCACAGGGCGTCGAGCAGGTGGCGACGTCGTCGTCCAGCGAGACGCTCTCGATTGCTGATCCCGTTGCAGGCTCGTACACGATCTACGCGAACCTGTACTCCAGCCCGGGCGGCAAGGCCACGAAGGCAAGCGTTGATGCCGCGGTTCTCGGTGCCAACGAGAACAATGCGACCATCACGCCGAACCCTCTGGTGCTGCCGAACGGTGAAACAGGCAAGATCACGCTGAACTGGACCGGCCTGAAGCCCGGCTCCTACATTGGACGGATCACCTTTGCCGGTGCCAGCGAGCCGACGTTCGTCACCGTCGTCGTGAACGCTGCAGGAGCTGCCTCGGTGGCGCCGACCTCGGAAGGCGCGGCCGCGCAGTCCAAGTTCCAGCACCCGGAGCTTGAGCGCCCCAACAACGCCATCTAGGCGCGGCTCAACCCGATAGCAGAGGCAATGGCCGGCGGTTCGCACCGCCGGCCATTGCTGTCTCGTGACGCCTGCGAGGTTCCGCGTGGCTCAGATTGCGCCGGTGGAGCCTGCAACCCCGCCCAGCAGCGGCGCCATGGCACGCCAGCGGGCGATCTCGCAGCCATCGGTGCGGCTGAACGTGCTGTGGACTTCCCGGCCCAGGAACCAGCCGGTCACCACGGCGACCTGCGGACCCCCGTACTGCTGCGTGCACATCTTCGGCGGTCCCGGCTTGGGAAAGAAGATGTCCTCGCCGTGCTGCGTAACCGCCGCGAGGGCGGCCGCCGAATCCGGCAGCGTGGACGCGGGGGCGACGCTGCCGCCGTCGGCCGCCAGGCGGAAGGTGTACTCCGGCGCTTCCRGGGCCTCCGTCAGCCGGACGGTGAGATCGATGTCGTGGTGGCTGTGACGCTCGTGAGTGGCGGTCATTGCTGTCCTTCCGTGCGTTCGGGGGCAGGGCCGGAACCAATCGACTGGAACAGGGGAGCGAGCTCCTGCAACAGCCGCTGCCGCAGTACTTGTGATTCGGCTGAAAAAGCCCGCTGGTGCTCAACATACGCCGCTTTGCCCTCGGGCGTTTCGATCCTGATGGCGGGATAACCCCACTCTTGCAAGTCGTACGGCGACGCCCGCATGTCCATGGCCCGGATCCGCCACGATAGTTCGAAACAGTCCATGACGAGCTCGCTGGGCAGCAACGGGGACAGCTTGTAGGCCCACTTGTAAAGGTCCATGTTGGCGTGCAGGCAACCCGGCTGCTCCATGGCGCGCTGGTTCTCCCGGCTGGGAACCATACTGTTCAGCGGAACGGCGTCCGGGGTGTAGAAGCGGAAGGCGTCGAAGTGCGAGCACCGGATCCGGTTCTCCTCCACCACCTCGTCGGTGCGCCCGGACTCCAGCCGCAGCTGCAGGTACTCGTGCCGGAGATCGAACTTGTCCTGCCGGTAGACCATTGCCCACTCGTGCAGCCCGAAGCAGCCGAACTGGGCCGGCCGCGCGGCAGTCCCGGCCAGGATGACCCCTGCGAACTGCAGTGCCTCCCGGCGCTCCCTCAGGAAGGCGTCGGCGTCGACCGTCACAGCCGGCGACTCCGCCGGCAGCCCGGCGGCCGCGAGTTCTGCGGCGTCGGCCGCGCGGTAATACTTCCACCCGGTCCGCGCCTCAGCCTCGGGGCCGGAGAGCACGACGCCGGCGCCCGGGTGCCAGCGCAGCAGCTGTCCGGGCTTCTGGGTGTAGTAGGTGAAGAGGAAGTCCTCCACCGGGTGCTTCCGGCCGGCGGAGCGCCGCTCAAGGTAGGGGTCCGCGTAGCGGCGGACACGTTGGACGTGGGCCGCCTGGCGCGGCAGCCACTCTTCCTGCTGGAGGTGCAAGGGCTTAGCTCGCCCCGCCGGATGAGCCCAGAACATCTTTGGCGGCGTTCCAGGCGGCGATTTCACAGCCGTTTGTCAGGCTGAAGCTCGCCTGAACCGCCCTGCCATCCACGACGCCGGTGACGGTGGCCACCTGCGGGCCGCCGTACTGCTGGGTGCAGGTCTGGTTCTTGGCGGGCGGGGCGGGGCTGAGGATGGCCGGGTTGTTCTTGATGGCGATGCATGCGGCGGCGGCGTTGGGGTGCTGGCTTTCGGCCGCAGGAACCCCGTTTTGGCAGACCAGCGTGAAGTTGGCCGCGGTGCCGGTTTCGTTCGGCTTGACCATGATGGCGAGTTCGGCGTTGCCCTTGCCCGGTCCGGACGGCAGCGGGACCGCGGAGGGCGACGGGGCCGGTGACGTCGTCTCCGTCTCCGGCGACGGCGAGCCCGACGGCGCTGTGGGTGACGGGCTGGAGGGGGTGCCCGACGTCGTGCTGGGGGAGGGGGAAGGTGTGGGCCCGCCATTCGGCGTGCAGGCGGCCAATCCGGCCACGGCCATCAGGACGGCCGCCAGGACAAGTGCCGGGCGGCCCGATTGCGTGCGCATCAGCAGTCCTCCTCTGTTTTGCCCAGTCTACCGCCGGGGCACGTCGTCCGGGCCGGGCCGTGTGGCGGCGATCAGGTCCATCATGGTGGCGTGCAGCTGGCCGACCTGTTCACGCGTCAGGCCCAGCCGGGCCATCATAATGCCCGGGACTTCTGTGGCCTGCTCCCGAAGGGCGGCCCCGCGCGGCGTCAGCCGGACATCCAGGGTGCGCTCGTTGCCTTCCATCCGCTGGCGGGTGATGAAGCCTGCCGTCTCGAGCCGGCGCAGCAGCGGCGAGATGGTTGCCGGCTCCTGGGCCAGGGCGTCGCTGATGTCGCGGACCGACCGCGGGCTCGCTTCCCACAGGCACAACATGACGAGGTACTGCGGGTGGGTCAGGCCGAGCCTGTCGAGGACGGGCTTGTAAGCGCCCACGACGCTTCGGGAGGCCACCGTCAGGGCGAAGCAGAGCTGCTGTTCCAGCAGGAGGTCGTCCTGTGCTGCCTGGGAGTCCTGGGCTCCATGCGCTCCCGGCATGACGTGCCTGTCCTGGATTGCTGGGGTTCCTTCGGTCACACCGACTCCTTCGAATGATTAGTGCACTAATGATTAGCGTACACTGGGAGCATTGTCTTGCTCCCACGAAAGGATAGCCATGGCCAAGGAAAATGCCGTCGAGCGGTTCATGCGGGCCACCGGGAAGTTCCGGGCCGTGTTCGGGCCGGCCAACCGCAGTTCACTCGGCCACGAGATGACCGACCAGAACAGGCGGCTGCTGGCGGCGCGGCAGGCTGAAACTGAACAGTGGGAGACCTTGCACCGGCCCGACGGCAGCACTTATGTGGTGCCTCGAAACCCTGACGACAAATCCCTGCGCTAGGTCCCTTTTAGCGCCACCCCACCCGGGCCATTTCCCGCTGCCGGGCGTAAAATGAGGGCACTGACACACCGCTGTGCAGCATCCTGAAC
>NZ_JBFTZW010000093.1:0-13295 GCF_056406555.1 Arthrobacter sp. P1_B4 | reverse complement strand
GAGCAGGTGGTGTCCTTCCCGCCGCAGCCGGTCATCACCGAGGACAACCTGGTGGTCTCGATCGACACCGTGGTCTATTTCCAGGTCACGGACGCCCGGGCCGCCACCTACGAGATCGCCAACTACATCCAGGCAGTGGAACAGCTGACCACCACCACCCTGCGCAACGTGGTTGGCGGCCTCAACCTGGAGGAAGCGCTTACCTCGCGCGACCAGATCAACGGCCAGCTCCGCGGCGTCCTGGACGAGGCGACYGGTCGCTGGGGCATCCGGGTCTCCCGGGTCGAGCTCAAGGCGATCGATCCGCCCCACTCGATCCAGGACTCGATGGAAAAGCAGATGCGGGCCGAACGTGACCGCCGTGCCGCCATCCTGACGGCCGAGGGCACCAAGCAGTCCGCGATCCTCACCGCCGAAGGCCAGCGCCAGTCCTCCATCCTGAAGGCCGAAGGCGACGCGAAGGCGGCCATCCTGCGGGCCGACGGCGAGGCCCAGGCCATCCAGAAGGTCTTCGACGCGATCCACAAGGGCAACCCGGACCAGAAACTGCTGGCTTACCAGTACCTCCAGACCCTCCCGAAGATTGCCGAGGGATCCTCAAACAAGCTGTGGATCATTCCCAGCGAGGTTGGCGAGGCGCTCAAAGGGATCGGCAGCGTACTGGGTGCAGGCGCGGTGCAGGAGCAGACGGCCTCAACGCCGGACGTGGCTCCGTACTCACCGCCCGCCGCAGCCGACGGCCAAGGGAACCGGCCCTGAGCCTGCTCCCGCACTGGATCGGTCGGATCGGATAGCTCCGTCCTGGCCCCCGCGGACCGGCCATTTCGGCCGGCTGCGGGGGCCAGCCGGCTTAAGGCCGGACCGGTCGGGTACAGGATACGCAGTTCATGCCGCGGGGCTACTCGCTTTACCGCGCCCGCACCACTCCCGTATACTTGAATATTTGTCCGGTCAGTTCAGCCGTCCGGAACAAAAACGCTCCGCACAGCGTTGATTCCAATGACGTTCCAAAGAGTTTTGTCCACTGGTGACTGTCATCTGGCCGGGCCACACCGGGCCAGTTACGGTACAGCGCGGTGCAACCAGAAGTCCGGCGCCTGACGGTCCCCGGACAACGCAGGGCTTGACCCTGCGAACCGAATAGAGGGAGAAAAGATGAGCGATCGCAGCCTGCGGGGTATGCGCCTTGGCGCACAGAGCATGGAGACCGAATCCGGCGTCGAACCGGCTCCGCGCCAGCGGGTTGAATACCGTTGCGAGGATGGCGAGCAGGTGTTCGTGACATTCTCCTCGGAAGCCGAAATCCCCCCGGTCTGGGTTTCGAAGACGGGCAAGGAGGCGTTGCTGGTGGACGGCGAACGCCCCGTCAACAGCAACGAGAAGGCAGTGCGCACGCACTGGGACATGCTGCTGGAGCGCCGCTCGCTTCCCGAACTTGAGCAGATCCTCGAAGATCGCCTCACCATCCTGCGCGAACGCCGCGGCGAACGCCGTTCGGCCTAGTCCCCAGCGCATCGGCTACGGTGCGGGCCCGGCCCTTTTCCTGTTCCTGCGCCTCCATGCTCTGCGGCTCCTCTGCGCATCCTGCGGCTGCATCGCCTGGACGCGTGCAGGAGCCGGGATTCTGCGTCAGCCGGGGGTGAGGACGCAGAACTCGTTGCCCTCCGAGTCGGCGAGGCAGACCCAGGGCACATCGCCTTGGCCGACGTCGGCGTCAGTGGCGCCCAGAGTCCGCAGCCGGGCCACCTCCGCCGCTTGATCATCACCCGGGTATGGCATCAGGTCGAGATGGACACGGCCCCACACGGCAGGCACGCCGGGCGTACGAAGGAACCCAAGGTACGGCCCGACACCCTTGGCCGAACGCAGCCTCGCGTGATCGTCGTCCACCTCGTGCAGGGTCCAGTCCGTCGCCCCGGCCCAGAACCCGGCCATGGCCCGTGGGTCTGCACAGCTGACCACCACCGCGGCGATCGGCCCGGTGTCCTGGTAGATCGGGCGGGGCTCCAGCACGCGGAACAGGTTGCCCTCCGGGTCGGCCAGTACCGTCCACGGCTCAGCACCCTGGCCGACGTCGGCGGGCRTCGCGCCGAGCCCCAAGAGATGCGCCACCAGCTCCGCCTGGTGGGCCGCAGAGGTGGTGGCGAGATCGAGGCGCGCCCGGTACCCCACCGTCTCGGGGTCCGGGACGGTGACGACATCGACGCAGACGGCGGCGGGGTCCGGCCAGACGAAACCCAGGGGTTCAACATTGGTCACACCGGGTCCCTCGCTGGACACACCCCAGCCGAGTGCCTCCGCCCAAAACCGGCCGAGCGTTGAGTCATCCCGAGCCTTGAAATTCACCTGAACAAGTCGCAGCGCCATACCGCCCGACCCTATACCCCGGTGATGCCCGGACCGGGAGACACGCCTTAGGCGTCCTGCCTGCTGTCCTGCTTGCCCCGGAGCTTGTTCCAGCGGGCCGTGAGTCCCCATTTGGTGACGTTGATCATGGCTTCGACGACGATGTTGCCGCTCATCTTCGAAGCGCCGAGCTCGCGCTCCACGAACGTAATGGGCCGTTCCACGATGGTCAGGCCGAGCTTGGCCACGCGCCAGGCAAGATCCACCTGGAAGCCATAGCCTACCGAGTCGACCGCATCCAGGTTCAGCTTCTCCAGCGTGGTCCGCCGGAAGGCGCGGAAGCCGCCGGTGACGTCCTTGATCCTTACTCCGAGCATGATCCGCGCGTACGTGCTGCCGACGCGGCTGATGGCCTGGCGGTAGAGCGGCCAGTTGACCACACGGCCGCCGGGAACCCAGCGGGAGCCCATGGCGAGGTCCGCGCCCTGCTCCACGGCCTCGATCAGCTGCGGCAGCTGCTCGGGCTGGTGCGAGCCGTCAGCGTCCATCTCCACGAGGATGTCGTAGCCGGCGTCCAGGCCCCACTTGAAGCCCGCGATGTACGCCGCTCCCAGGCCGGCCTTTCCGGCGCGGTGCAGGACGTGGACCTGTCCGTCTTCTGCGGCCATGCGGTCCGCCAGCTGCCCCGTGCCGTCAGGGCTGTTGTCGTCGACAACCAGCACGTCGGAGGCGGGCACGGCTGTGCGCAGGCGACCGAGGGTCTTGGGCAACGATTCCAGCTCGTTATAGGTCGGGATGATGGTGAGGACACGCACAGCGAGGCCTTTCCTTGAAGGGAGCGGTCGGTGCGCCGAAAGTCAATGGTTCCGGATATTCAGGCGCAACTTCCCATTATAGGGAGTTGCGCGCCCGTGGGGCGCCCGCGAGGCGGCCGTGCGGCCGCCCGGGCAGGTCCACCCGCTTCGGGCCAGTTCCGGCAGGCCACGAATTGCGGCGCCGGAACCGTTTTCTGCTGCGAAGTAGACCCGCCCCCTGGGGGTGCCCGTGGTCATGACCAAGTAAAGCTCCCGCGGGTGCGGCAACCTGGGAAGGACCGTGGACTGCCGGAGTCTGCGCGGTACGCAACCCTCCGTTGCCCCTCAATGCTACGGGGGCGGGCCGATCTGTCAACCGAGCCGTGACCTGCCGTTTCGTCTGTCGGCGCAGTTCAGGGCGGGGTCGCGGGTGGAAATGTTTCCGCTCCGTCCGCTGGATGACGGGCCGGATCAGGCGCCAGGTGTTCAGGCGTGGAGGGCGCCGCTGGCATAGAGTTCCTGGCCGTCCCGTACCGTCAGGAGGCAGGCCGGATCGCTGCCGGTGTCGAGCGCCGGCAGCAGCGGGGTACGGGCGCGCGGGTCGGTGCTCCACGACTGCACGCGCCCGTCGGCCACCTGGACCATGAGCTCCTCGACCCCCCAGACCGCAAAGCTGGCCGGAGCGCCCGGCACCAGTTGCCCGGCCATGGGGTTGGGGTAGCGGGCTGCCCGCCAGCCGGCCCGCGTGTGGCCGAGGAACGCGGCGCGGGCGGAGATCTGTTCGGCGGGATTGGTGTGCTGCAGGCACGCGCGCACGCTGGACCACGGCCGGAGCGGCGTCACCGGACTGTCGCTGCCGAAGCAGATCGGCACACCGGCCGCGTAGAGGCTGCCAAAGGCATTCATTCCCAGCCGGCGGGAGCCGAGCCGCTGCTGGTACAGTCGGTCCCCGCCACCCCACAGGGCGTCGAAGACCGGCTGCGCGCTGACGCTGACCGAATAGCGGGCCAGCCGGCTGATGGCCGCGGCATCCGCGAGTTCGACGTGCTCGAACCGGTGCCCCGCGGCACGGACGCGCTGCTCCCCCACCTCAGCCGCGGCGAGGTCGAGGGCGTCGAGGGCCGCGTCCAGGCCGGCGTCGCCGATCACGTGGAAACCCGCCTGGATCCCCAGGAGGGAGCACGCCGCGAGGTGGGCGGCTGCCTCGGCCACGGAGAGGTACAGGCTGCCGCGCTCTCCGGGCGCGTCGGTGTAGTCCGCACGCAGGGCGGCAGTCCGTGAGCCGATCGAGCCGTCGATGTTCAGGTCGCCGGCCAGGCCCAGCACGGGCAGGCCCAATTCGTCCAGGATGGACTGGGCATGTTCGGCGGATCCGGCGAGCTCGCCCCAGTACGGCAGGATCTCCGGCACTGCCACGCCGTCCACCCCGTTCGGTCCGCCGCCGGAGGTGCTGTTCCAGGCCACCGCGAGCCGCAGGTCCTCGATGCTTCCGATATGCGGCGCGGCCATCTCGGCGAGGGCCACGTAGCCGTTGGCCGCTGCCTCGGCGAGGGCGCGCTGCTGGTATGCGCGCAGGGCGTCCGCCGGCAGCCGGCGGGCCGCCAGGCGGGCCGCGGTGTGGGCGTCGCGTTTGACCTGGCTTCCGGCGCCGCCGCCGTCGAGCCCGTCCAGTCCGGCCGATGCGGCCAGGGAGTTCGATATCAGGGCCGAGTGGACATCCACGCGGGACAGGTAGACCTGGCGGCCGCCGGCCGCGCGTTCGATTTCGTCCCGGGAGGGCAGGGCGGGATCGGCCCAGGTGGTCTCGTCCCAGCCGTGGCCCAGGACGGGACCGCCCGCGCTGGACGCGGAGGCGGCGGCGACGGCGTCGAGGAGTTCAGCGGAGGAGCGCACCCCGGTCAGCTGGAGGCCCTCCAGCGCGATTCCGGTTTCCGTCAGGTGGATGTGGGAGTCCACGAAGCCGGGGGCCAGGAGCGCGCCCTGCAGATCGATCACCTCCATGGAGGCATCGGCGATGGACGTGGCGGCCTGCTCGGAACCAACCCAGGCGACGGTGTCGCCGTCGACCAGCATCGCAGTCGCAAAGGGATCGGCAGCTGTGTAGACCGAGCCGTTGCGGTACAGCGTGACGTTGCGGGGGGCGGGGGCGGCCGGCGAATCGGTCATGGGGCGGGAACTCCTTGTTGCTGGGGGCCGGCCGAGGGCCGGCGGGTTCGAAAATCTGGGAGGCCGCGGTAGCGGGCCAGCGACTGACGCAGGGAGCGGGCCGGTCCGGCCCGCGCCCTAGGCCACGGAGGAATAGGCGACGACGCCGCGTTTGATGAGCTTGATGGCCTCCGCGCACAGCCGCGCAATCCGGGGGTCGAGGTTCGGGATGTCGGCGAGCTGGTCCAGGAGGTCGATCACCTGTTTGACCCAGCGGACAAAGTCGCCCGCGGCCAGGTCGGTGCCGCTCAGCACGTCCTGGAGGTGCCGGCCCTTGGCCCATTTGAAGATCGGCCACACAAGGCCGAGCTCGGGCTCGCCAGTGAGGGGCAGCTTGTTGGCTTCCTCGACGTCCTCCAGCGCGGACCATTCGCGGACCACGGTGTCTACCGCGGATTCCAGGGACACGCTCGGCATCTTGGGCCGCAGGCCGCGGTCCTCGCGCTTGGCCTGGTAGACGAGCACACTGGCCAGCGCGGCGATCTCGGCGGCGTCGAGGTCGTTGAAGGCCCCCATCCGCAGTGACTGCGAAATCAGCAGGTCCTTTTCGCCGTAGATCCGCCGCAGGCGTTGCCCGTCCGGGCTGATGGACAGCGCGCCCGTGTCCGAGGTTTCAAGGTAGCCGTAGCCCGTCAGGACGCCGCACACACGGTCGAACGTCTTGGCGATGGTGTTGGTCCGGCCCTGGATCTGGCGGATGAGCCCGTCCGTTTCCTGGCGGAGTTTCCACCAGCGTTCGGACCACCGGGCATGGTCCTCGCGTTCGCTGCAGCCGTGGCAGGGATGGGCGCGCAGTTCCCGGCGGAGCTCAGCGATCCGCTTCTCCTGGTTGGGCGCAGCGGAGGCCCGGCCGAAGTCGTCGTCGCGGCGCGGCGGCGCCGGCGGCCGGTGCTCGCGGATGGCGTTGCGTACCGAGGACGCCAAGTCGCGGCGGGACTTGGGAACCTTGGCGTTGAAGGTCTTGGGAATCCTGATCCGGGTGATCGGCGACAACGGACCTTCGACGTCGTGCAGGCCAATCCGGCGGAGCTGGTTGTCCAGCGTCATGACGGCGGGGCGGGGCTCGCGGGATTCGTGGTCGGAGCTGAGCACCACCGCGAGCCCCGGCGACTTCCCGGCCGGAACATCCACCACGTCCCCCGGAAGCAGCCTGCTCAGGGAGTCCTCGGTCAAGGACTTCCTGGCCCGGGACGTGCTCCGCGAGGCCATGGTTTCGGCATCACCCAGGGCCCGCCGCAGCCGCGCGTATTCGGTGAAGTCGCCCAGATGGCAGGTCATGGCCTTGCTGAACCCGGCAATGGATTCTTCCCGGCTCCTGACCTGCCGGGCCAGTCCCACCACGGATCGGTCCGCCTGGAACTGGGCAAAGGATGATTCGAGGATCTCCCGGGCGCGCGGCCGGCCGAACTGCGCCAAAAGGTTGATCGACATGTTGTACGTGGGCCGGAAGCTGGAGTTCAGCGGGTAGGTTCGCCGTGAGGCCAGGCCGGCGACGGCGGCCGGATCCGTTCCGGGCTGCCACAGCACGACGGCGTGGCCCTCGACGTCGATGCCGCGGCGGCCGGCGCGGCCCGTCAGCTGGGTGTACTCCCCCGCCGTGATGTTGACATGGGCCTCGCCGTTGAACTTGTCCAGCTTTTCGAGCACGACGCAGCGGGCCGGCATGTTGACGCCCAGGGCGAGTGTTTCGGTGGCGAAGACGGCCTTGACCAGCCCGTCGACGAACAGCTTCTCCACAACCTCCTTGAAGGTCGGCAGCATGCCGGCGTGGTGCGCGGCGAGCCCGCGGAGCAGGCCGTCCCGCCAGCTCCAGAAGCCGAGCACATCGAGGTCATCCGAGGGGATGTCCTGGGCGGCCTCGTCGACGCGCCGGGCGATGATCTGCTGTTCGGCCTCGCTGGTCAGCCAGAGTCYGGCCGCGACGCACTGGGCCACGGCGGCATCGCAGCCGGCGCGCGAGAAGATGAATGTGATGGCCGGCAGGAGGTCCTGCCGGTCCAGGCTGGCGATGACCTGCGGCCGGCTGGCCTTCCGCACCGGGCTGCGCTGGGCGCCCTGCGGTTCGTCCCGCTGGCTGCGTTGCTGGCGGCGCTGGTTCCGGCCGCCGTGGCCGAAGCGGCCACGGAAATTCATCTGGCTCTCGGCCCGGGCCATGGACAGCAGTTCCGGGTTGACCTCGAAGCCGGCCCGCCCTGGCACTTCCGAGGTGACGGCGGCCGCCGGGCCGCCGACAACAGCATCGGCTACGGCGGATGCCTCCCCGGCAGTTGCCTCACTGGCAGTTGCCCCAACAGGCAGGGCGATCTCGTCAAAGCTCGTGTCGCCGGCAAACAGGTCCACGATCTTCCGCCCCACCATGACGTGCTGCCACAGCGGCACCGGGCGGTGCTCGGAGACGATCACATCGGTCTGCCCGCGGACGGTGTCGAGCCACGCACCGAACTCCTCGGCGTTGGAGACCGTGGCACTCAGGGACGCCACCTGGACCTCGCTGGGCAGATGGATGATGACTTCCTCCCACACGGCGCCGCGGAAGCGGTCGGCGAGGTAGTGGACTTCGTCCATGACCACGAAGCCGAGATCATCCAGGGTGTCCGAATCCGCGTAGAGCATGTTGCGGAGCACTTCGGTGGTCATGACCACCACCGGGGCGTCGCCGTTGATGCTGGTATCTCCGGTGAGCAGGCCCACCTGGGCGGCGCCGTACTTGGCGGCCAGTTCGGAGTACTTCTGGTTGCTCAGGGCTTTGATGGGGGTGGTGTAGAACGCCTTGAGCCCACGCTGGAGGGCCAGATAGATGGCGAACTCCCCCACAATCGTCTTCCCGGCGCCGGTGGGGGCGGCCACCAGCACGCCCCGGCCGGCCTGCAGGGACAGGCATGCTTCGCGCTGGAAGTCATCGAGTTCAAATTCGAGCGAGCGGATGAACCCGCCCAGATAGGTCTTGGCTTCAGCAGCCCGCTCGACGCTGGCGCGGTAACGTTCGGACGGTGATTCCGGCCCGGGGTGTGAGGACATGTTTCCAGCCTAGTGCGCGAAAGGCTAGAGATTCTCCAGCTCGGAGCTGGGGGTGGCGTGGTCGGCGGTGGCTTCGGTCTCGGCGTCGCGTTTGACGGCGCGCCGCTCGCGCCGGCGATCGTTGAGCAGGCACAGCCCGATCGCGGCGAAGAACAGCGCCAGCATGGGTCCGGCCAGGTAGAACATGCTCATGGCGTCGGCGCCGGGAGCGGCCATCGCGGCGAACAGGCAGACCAGGAAGACTGTAATCCGCCAGCTCTTGAGCAGCTGCTGGCCCTTGATGAGTCCGGCCAGGTTCAGCCCGAACAGGACCACCGGGAGGAGGAAGGCGATGCCGAAGGCGAGCAGCAGCCGCAGCACGAAGGACAGGTACACCTGGGCGCTGATGAAGTTGGAGCCGCCCGACGGCGTGAAGTCGGTCAGGACGCGGACCGCGTTGGGCAGCACGAGCCAGGCCAGCAGGACGCCGCCGACGAAGAGCGGCACGGCCGCCGCCACGAAGGACAGGGCCAGGCGGCGTTCCTTCTTATGCAGCCCCGGCACGATGAAGGCCCAGAGCTGGTAGAGCCAGACGGGGCTGGCGATAATCAGGCCCAGGAACACGGAGACCTGGATCATGAGGTCGAACGAGCTCGCGACGCCGTCGAAATTTAGCGTGGCTTGGCGGCCTTCATGTTCGTTCAGGTCGCGGATCGGCTTGATCAGCGCCGCCAGCATTGGCTGGTAGACAAGGAAACCCACTACCGTCCCAAGGACGACGGCGATTGCCGCCTTAAAGAGCCGGTTGCGCAGCTCTTTGAGGTGGTCGAGGAGCGCCATCCTCCCCTCGGGGTTCGATCGACGGCTCATGGTTACTGCCATGCGGTCTTAGGCGCGGGTCGACGGCGGAACGTCGGTTCCGTCGCCCGTGCGGCTTTCCGGTGCGCCGGTCTGCGGGTGGTTGATGACCCGTCCTTCAACCGGCTCGGAGCCATCCTTGGCATCGGTGGTGCCGTCCTTCTTCATTTCCCGGACTTCCGACTTGAAAATGCGCATCGACTGGCCCAGGCTGCGGGCCATACCCGGCAGCTTCGGCGCAGCGAACAGCACCAGTGCCAGAACGATGATGATGATGAGATGCCAGCCTTCAAGCCTCATGGGGAGAGGTCCTTTCGTTTGAATACATCCTATGTCTAACGCGTTTCGATGTCGCGCAGCGCCTGGGGTTGCCCGCGGTCCTTCTTGCGTTGGATGCGGCGCAGCCGGCGGGCGTTTTGCCGGGCGAGCTTGGATGCGTGGTAATCATGTCGCATCCGCGCGGGCGAGGCAAAAATGGCGTCGCCGGGCACCGGCCGAAGGGATTCGTCCGCGCTGCCCGGGTCACCGGCGCCGGCCGCTGTCGAACCAGCCGCTGAAACGGTGCCGGTGCCCGCTGGTGAAGGCAGGGTGGAAAAGCGGTCCGCGGCTTCACCCAATTCGGTGAGCGTCGTTGTGGCTTGCCGGAACAGCCGGAAGCCGAGCACGCCGAAGAACAACAGCGACAACGCGACAAGCGCTATCCAAATAACGATCCAGGACCACCAAGGCATGCTGATCAGTCTATCGGGCGATCTGAGAAGGCTTCGTATTGCGTCAGGGCCGCGGCGAGCCACTCCCGCGACGCGGCCGCGAGGGCCTCTGGCTGCAGGATCCGCACCATCCCGCCGTGCTGGGCCACGAACATCGGCAGCCAGTCCGTGCTGCCAAACCGGATTTCGGCGAGCATGCCGCCGCCTGGCAGAGCCGCGGTCCGCTCGGCGTAATAGTCATCAGCGAGGCCGGTGCCGCGGGGCGCGAGTTCCACGACGACCACCGTGTCGTCGTCGTTCGGGGTGAACAGTTTCACCGGAAAGCTGTCCGCCGGCTTTGCCGGCGCGGCCGCCCGCCGGCCGTTGGGCTCAAGGGCTTCGATCCTGTCCAGCCGGAAGTTGCGGAGGCCCTGGGCGGAGTGGCAGTACGCCTCGAGGTACCACGTGTTGTCCAGCGAATAGAGCCGCAGGGGGTCCACGTCGCGTTCGGACACGGCGTCGCGCTGCGCCGAGAAGTACCTCAGGTGCAGTTGCGCGCCGGATTCGAGGGCGGCGCGGGCGGTGTCGAGGATGGCGGAATCACCGGGGGCCACCTCGGGGCCGGAGAGCGCGGTGGCTTTGACGCCTTCCTCCCCCGCCGCGGCCATGAGTTTGAGCGTCACCGATTCCAGGGCGCCGCCTTCGGCGAGCTCGGGCAGGCTGTTGAGCGTCTCCAGGCCGGTCAGGAGCGCACAGGCCTCGTCCACGGTGAACCGTACGGGGCGGGTCAGGTCCAGGGCCTGGGTGATGAATACGTGGTCATCGTCCCACTGGATGTCCAGCAGATCGTCGGGGTAGCCCTCCGGCAGGCCCGAGCAGATCAGGATCCGCAGGTCGTCCTCGAGTGCCTTGCGGGTGATGCCAAACCTGGCGGCGACCTCGCTGATGTGCAGTCCCTGGTTGTGGACAAGGAACGGGACCAGTTGCAGCATCCGCTTGAGCTGGTCCTCCGAGGTTCGTTTACGGGTACGGCCGGCGCGGCCCGCCGCCGGGAAGGCGACGTCCGGCAGGGGCCTGTCGGCGAACTCGGCGGCCGCCGTGAGGCGGCGGTGGACGGCGCCGGCGAGTTCGGGGGGTGAAATCACGGTGACGCGGGGACCGTAGGAGGCCAGCTCCTCGCCCAGGGTCTCCGCATCGCGGAAGGGCACCGCGAGGCGGTCCGTCCCGGCCGGGTGCCCCGGTGTTCGGGCTTCCGGCGCTGCGGCTTCCGGCGCTGCGTCCGGAAGCGGCTGGGCGCGTTTGCGGAGGCCCAGGAGCCGCCCGTGTTCGACGTCGACCACAGCGCTCTGCACCGGCAGCTCGGCCAGGCCGGCCAGCTCCGCGCGGACGTTGAACCCGGCCGGCGGCGTGAAGCTCTCCTTCTCCAGGACGGTCACGGCGGACGTCAGGCGGGACAGGCGGAAGAACCGTTTGTCCCCCCGGCCCCGGTCGTGGCCCACGAGGTACCACTGGCCGAAGCGGCTGCCCAGGCCCCAGGGCTCCACCAGGCGTTCCTGCTCCTGGCCGGTGCTGCCGGCGAGGTAGCTGAACCGGACCGGGTGCTGGGCGTGTATCGCGGCGACCAGGTCCTCGAAGGCCTGGCCGGCGGGGCGGATGCGCGGCTGGACGCCGGTGGGGAGTTCGGCGTCGACCAGGCCGCCGGCGGCCTGCAGCTTCCGGACCGCGTCGACGGCGGCGGAGCCGAGGGCGGCGTGCTCCCAGAGCTGGGCCGCGAGGATCAGGACCGTGCACTCTTCGGGGGTGAGGCTGACGTCGGGCAGCCGGTTCGATTCCTTGCCGATCCGGTAGCGGGTGGTTGCCGGGTCGTCGGAGCCCCAGCCCGTGTCCGTCACGGCCTCGACGTCGAAGCCAAACTGGCGCAGCTCGCCTTTGTCGCGTTCGAACATGCGGCCGAAGGCGACGTCACTGCTCGTGGTGTCGTGGTAGACCTTTTCGCGCAGCTCGCTGCGGCGCAGGCCGTACTTGGTGTTGAGCAGGGCGATGAGCAGGTTCAGGAGGCGTTCTGTACGTGAGGCGGACACCCCGCAAGGGTACTAAAGCCGGTCCCGGAAAATGACGAAAGCGCGGCAACAGCCGGAAGAACTTTTCCGATTGTTACCGCGCTTCGTTCCCCGGGGGCGGGTGGGGACTAGCGGACGGCGACGAGGTCCACGACGAAGATCAGGGCCTCGTTGGGGCCGATCGCCCCGCCGGCGCCACGGGAGCCGTAGGCAAGCTCGGACGGGATCTCGAGCCGGCGGCGGCCGCCGACCTTCATGCCCAGCAGGCCCTGGTCCCAGCCCTGGATGACCTGGCCGACGCCGACCCGGAAGTCCAGCGGCGCGCCGCGGCCCCAGGAAGCGTCGAATTCTTCACCGGTGGACCAGGCGACGCCCACGTAGTGGGTGGAAACGGTGTCGCCGGCTTTGGCCTCGGCGCCGTCCCCTTCGATCAGGTCGGTGATGACCAGTTCGGTGGGGACGTCTCCTACGGGGAAGTCAATTTCCGGCTTCTCGCGGTCGAGGTTGCGCTGTCCAAATGACATGGTTGCTCCTTTGAGGTGACGTGTAGTGGTTGCAGTTGTAGCGGTGGGTTACTTGACGCCGAGGATATCGACGACGAAGACGAGGTCGCCCTTCGCGTCGCCCTGGCCCTGATCCCCGTAGGCGAGGTCCTTCGGGACGACCAGAAGGACACGGGAGCCGACCGTCTTGCCGGTCAGGCCCTGGGTCCAGCCCTTGATGACGCCGGTCAACGGGAAGGTGGCCTTCTTGCCACTGTCGAAGCTGGAGTCGAAGACCTTGCCGGTGGCGAGGGCGACGCCCACGTAGTTCACGGTAATGGTGTCGGTCTCCTTGAGGGCCTGGCCCTTGCCGGTGATGAGGTCCTGGGAGACCAACGCGGTCGGCGCCTTGACGCCGGCGACGGAGATCTCCGGGACGCCCTTGTCGTTTTCCTTCACGGTCGGCAGTCCGGCCGGCGGGGTGACGGCGTCGCCCTCAGGCTTGTCCAGGACCGGCGGAGCGTCCTTGGCGGAGAGCACCTTGACGATAAGGAGCTGGGTCGGCTTGGCCGCGGTACCCTCGGCTGCGGCCTGGCCGGGAACGGCGAGGGCGAGGTGCGAGCCGATCTTGGCGCCCACGAACGCGTTGTAGATGACGGGGCTGCTGCCCTTGAGCTCGTCGTTTAGCTCCAGCGGCTCGGGATCGTTCGGGAACGTGTCTTCGAGGGTGGAACCGTCGGTGCCGTTGAAGGCCACGATCGAAATGTTGGCGATCTGGTTGGCCTTGACCCGCTCGCCACCGCCCTCGGTGACCACCTTGACGGTGGGTTCCTTGACGTCGAGCGACTTGGTGAAGTCGACGCC
>NZ_JBFTZW010000092.1:0-12072 GCF_056406555.1 Arthrobacter sp. P1_B4 | reverse complement strand
GCGCCCCCCAGACCCTGCCCTTGGTACTCCGGAGCTAGATAGAAGTGTTCAATCCATTTTTCATCCGATTCGGGGCGGACAGCAATGACACCCACCGCGGAGGCCTCAACTTCGATAACAAACGTGTGCGCTGGGTGAAAACCCGTGACGAAGCGCTCTCTGACGTGCACCGGATCCCAGCGTCCGAGCCGCTCGAGATCGGGACGCATGACTTGAGCGCGGAGCTCGGCAATCCATGAAGCGTCAGAGGGAAGGCTTGGGCGCAAAGACCAGACGGGCGGCATGTACTCATTGAAGCTGAAACTACTCGACACGACGAAATCCCGCAGGATCCCGGCCCGGTAGCTGTGGGCACGTTCCAATTCGGCGAAGGCTCCCACGACGCCGAAAGCATCAGGTTTGCCAGGGGCGAATCCTCCCCCGTGAAAGTCAGGTTTTCCTTGAGAAACTCGATCCTGACACCCTTCCGGGTGAGCTTCTGCACCAGGGACCGCAGGTCGTCCAGGTTCCGGGCGAGCCGGTCCATGCTGTGCACGCCCAGGGTGTCACCGTCACGAATGAAGCGCAAGAGCTCCTCAAGCTGTCTGGGGTCGGAACAAATCCACGGGTGCACGCCGACTTATGAAATATACGATCGGGACCAATCCGGCAGCCGCCTGCTTGTAGACACCCGACAAAATCCTGCCGCCATTGGAAAACTAGCGTCTGCTTGGAGGAATATCCGCAGCTAATCAGCGCAAAGGACGATCAATGACGATGCAGGAAGATCCGGCGACCACCGGGTATGAGATTCTCGAAACCGCCCGCCGGCAGGTCCTCGAGGAAGGACGCGGGCTGACGCAGGAGCAGCTGGTGGAGGTTTTGCGCCTGCCCGATGTTGCCCTTCCGGCGGCGCTGCAGCTGGCCCATGAGGTCAGGCTCAGGCATTGCGGCGAGGACGTGGAGGTTGAGGGCATCGTCTCCATCAAGACCGGCGGCTGTCCCGAGGACTGCCACTTCTGCAGCCAGTCCGGCCTGTTCGACTCCCCCGTACGCGGCGTGTGGCTGGACATCCCGGAACTGGTCAAGGCGGCCAAGGAAACGGCCGCCACCGGAGCCACCGAGTTCTGCATCGTGGCGGCGGTCCGCGGACCCGACATCAAACTGATGAACCAGATCAAATTCGCAATCGACCGCATCAACGAAGAAGTGGAGATCAACATCGCCTGCTCGCTGGGCATGCTCACTCAGCGCCAGGTCGACCAGCTCAAAGAATGGGGCGTGCACCGCTACAACCACAACCTCGAAACCGCACGCAGCTACTTCCCCGAGGTAGTCACCACCCACAGCTACGAAGAACGGCTTGAGACCTGCAACATGGTCAAGGCCGCCGGGATGGAACTGTGCTGCGGTGCCCTCATTGGTATGGGCGAATCCATCGAGCAGCGCGCAGAACTCGCCGCCCAGCTGGCAGCCCTGGAACCGCATGAGGTCCCGCTGAACTTCCTGAACCCCCGGCCCGGGACACCGCTGGAAAACCAGGGCATCATGGACGGCAAGGACGCCCTCCGGGCGATCGCCCGTTCCGCCTGGCGATGCCCCGCACCGTGCTGCGCTACGCCGGCGGCCGGGAACTGACCCTCGGGGACCTCGGCACCCGCGAAGGCCTCATGGGCGGCATCAACGCCGTCATCGTCGGCAACTACCTCACCACCCTGGGCCGTCCCGCGGACGCTGACCTGAACCTGCTGGTCGAGCTGAACATGCCCATCAAGGAACTCCAGAAGACACTATGAACCGGGCTTCGACGAGCTCAACCACCGGCGATGCAGCGAGCTCAACCACCGACTCCACCCCTAACTTTTGCGGCCACTGCGGCGAGCCGGACGACGGCGGCTCCCGGCCGCCGTCGGACCCTCACCTTCCCTGCCGGGAACTCCTGGTACTGGAACCCCCGCGTTATTGCGCCGCCTGCGGGCGGCGGATGAAGGTCCAGGTCACACCGACGGGCTGGAGCGCGGAGTGCTCCCGCCACGGGGTTCTGGTCCGATGACGCAGGGTTCGGCGCAGATGGGCCTGATCCGGCGGGACCGCGCACGCCTGTGGCACCCTTATGCCCCGGCGTCCCCGGATCTTCCGTTGTGGGAGGTCGAGGCGGCCAGCTCACCCCCCACGCCGCCGGTAAACAAGGAGTCCGGAGAAAAGATCTTCAAGAAATCCCTGCAGGTCATGTCGTCAGCAGGACCGCGCGACATGAACGCGACATGAATAGGTACAGGACCAACCACGCCCAGCACAACCAGCCAGAAAGGAGACCCGGATGACGCCACTTCCCAGCAGGCGGAGGACTGACCAGCCAGGGCTCTGAACCCGCAACCCAAATAACCGAACAGGTCACCGCGGCGGCCAGGCACCAGCCGCGACAAGCGTCAGAGGGACCCACTCCGGTCGACGTACACCCGTTAAAGCAAAAACCCCTCTGACGAGGGGGTTGCTGTGCCCGAGGTGGGACTCGAACTGCATTCCCTCCCTGGCAAACACTGGACTCCCGCGGAAACGTGCGGAATCCGGCCCGATCCGACCACTGTACGACCCGATCCGGGCCGGCCTGTGGAAGTACCTCTCCGGGGTGGGGGTCGGGACGTCCCCATGCCCTCGGCACCGGACTTTCCAGGGCAACAGTAGGCTCAGAAAATGATTGGACGAGTAGATGAGGTCGCAGTGGATTGCCAAAGCCCGGCCGCACTTGCGGACTTCTGGTCCTCGGTCCTCAGTGGCGAACCAGTGCACTGCAGTGCGGGGCTGTCATTAGGACAAGGCCGTGACGGCCAGTCTCCGAACAATGGCCGTGCCGCCCTCCACGCACACGTCGGTGCCCTGGTTCCCGGACAGGGGGAAGACCAGATCGCTCAGGACCACCTTGCCGTCTTGGGCGAAGACCTCCACCGAGCACTGGTCGACGACGACGCTGAGCCTTAGTACACCGTCGTCGAGCTTCATGGGCGCTGACTCCGCCGAGGCGAACTTTCCGTGGAAGGCGGTGTTTCCGGAGTTGCGGCGATCCAGGGTGAGCCGGCTCGTAGCGGCATCGAAGCTGAGAACCGTTGCGGCGCTCCCGCCCGATCCGCCGAGAAGCCTGAAAGCAACGGTCCGGGCCGTGCCGGGCAGGATCTCGGCCTCGATCAGCTGGGCTGATCCGGGCGCCGCGGCGGGCAGTTGCACCAGGGAGTCGTGAAGTTTCAGGTCGTGGATGGTGCCGGCCGGCTCCCCACAGTCCAACGGCAGCACCGGGCGCTGCACCAGGCGCGGCAAACCGTCGACCGTCGCGAGTTCGACCTCGCGGGCAAGCGACATCCCGGAGCGCCACGGGGACGTGGGCAAAGAGTTGGCATAGTCCCAGTTGTTCATCCAGCCGATCATGATGCGGCGGTTCTCCGGGGCGTTGCTGAAGGAGACAGCGGCATAGTAGTCACGTCCCCAGTCGAGCCACAGGCAGTGTCTGAGATCCGTGGTCCCGTCGGCATCCGCTGGAGCAAGTGAATCAGAGTCGGCGGTGAACTGCACCCCATCGAAGTCGCCGACGAAGTACTGCCCTCCGGAGCCGCCGGCCACGGCACCCGGGTTGATGTTGACCACCAGGACCCACTTGACGTTGTCCGGGTCTCCGTCGACGGGGAGCGGGAACAGGTCGGGGCATTCCCATTCGCCTCCAGTGGCGTTTGCGGGGCCGAAGGTGCTCAGGTATTCCCAGTCCTTGAGGTTGGCCGAGCGGTACAGCACAACCTGCTGGTGCTGGGCCTCCACCGCCACCATGACCCAGCAGGAACCGGCCGGTACCTCGTAGCGGAACACCTTGGGGTCCCGGAAATGGGCCGAGCCGCGGCCAAGCACCGGGTTGCCAGCGTATTTGCTCCACGTCATGCCGGCGTCCGTGGAGAACGCGAGAGACTGGGCTTGTGTCCCCTGGTGCACCGAGCCTTCCTTGAAGGCGCTCGTGTAGGTGGCCACGAGGGCCGGATCTTCCACCGTGCCGAATCCCGAGGTATTGCCGTGGTCCACCACGATACTGCCGGAAAAGACGTCTTCATCCTCGTCGCAGGCGATGGCAACCGGGTGTTCGGTCCAGTGCAGAAGGTCGGTTGAGGTGGCGTGTCCCCAGGACATGTTGCCCCAGACGTTGTCGAAGGGGTTGTTTTGGTAGAAGAGATGGTAGACGCCCTGGTGCCACACCAGTCCGTTGGGGTCGTTCAGCCACGTGTTCTTGGCTGTGTAGTGAAGTATCGGCCGGATGTTGGGGGCGGTGTCTTCGGCGGGGCTGGCAGGGTGCGTTGTTGTTTCAGTCATGGGAGTTCTTTCGGGAAGTTTGGGCCAGTTCCAGGGATCGGATCAGTTCTGCCCGTGTTGGCGGGTTCGCTCCGTGCCGTCCGACGGTTATGGCCGCAGCGAGCGAGGCGGCTGTTCCCAGGCGGGTGAGTTTGCCGTAGCCGAAATCGTCCTCGGGGTCCTCGATGAGGCCCTCGATAAGCGATGACATGTAAGAGTCGCCTGCGCCGACAGTGTCTTTGACGACCACTGGCGATGCCGGCACTTCGATCTCGGYGGCATTCGACCGCAGATAGGATCCGGATGCGCCATCCGTGATGATTGCCAGTTCTGTCCCGAGATCAAGCAGCCGCCGCGCGATGTCGTGAGGGGACGTGCCGGGGTAGAGCCACTGGGCATCGTCCGTACTGAGCTTCACGACCGTAGCCAGGGCAACTGTGTGTTCGAAGGTCCTGAGCGCTTCAGCGTGGCTGTGGAGCAGTGTCGGGCGGATGTTGGGGTCGTACGTGATCAAGCAGCGGCGGGAGAACAGTTCCAGCAAGGACCGGACTTGGGTTGCTCCGGGTTCCATGAAGGAGGCCAGTGACCCCGTGTGCAGCACCTTCGGGAGGAACGTGGGGCTGATTTGGGGGAGGTTCCATTCGAAGTCGAATTCGTACTCTGCGGAACCACTGCTGTCCAGAAGCGCCCGGGCAGTGGATGTGCGGTTGAGGTGCTCGGCTCCCGGAAGCAGGCGTACTCCTGCGGTGGCCAGGTGCCGTTGGATGCTCTTGCTGCGCTCATCTCTGCCCAGCGCGGTGAGGAATGCGGTGCTGACGCCTAGCCGACCGAGTCCGAACGCGACGTTCATACCCGATCCGCCTGGAAACTCGATGGGCCCTGCGGCGGTGTCAATGATGTCGATTATGGCCTCGCCGACGACGACGACATCCGTTTCAGGGCAGGGGGGAACTGGGGTGCTGTGCATTTGAGGTCCTTGGAGGGTTGTGCGCGTCTCTTACTGGACGCGCTCGAGGTCAGGTGTTGGCGTGTGTAGACGAGTCCGGTGCCGCTCTGCTGGCAGCGTCCGTATGTTTTGGGGAGGCGACGGAATCGCGAAGGACCATGGGACAGGGAAGAGTGGTCGGGTGAGCGGCGAACAGGTGCAGGTCGGTTTTTCCCTCGATGGCGTCGATCAGGTTTTCGGTTGCCCATGCGCCCATTTCGTAGTGGGGCAGGGCGACGGTTGTCAGTGCGGGGTAGAGGTTTTCGGCGATGAGTTGTTGGTTGTCGAAACCGACGAAGGAAATGTCGTCCGGAATCCTGAGACCAAGTTCACCGGCGGCCCGGTACGCCCCCATGGCCATGCGGTCGTTGTAGCAGAACACGGCCGTGGGCCGGTTCGGGGGTTTCAGGAGGCGCAGCGCCGCCTGGTAACCCCCGGAAACTTCCGAGTGCTCGGACTGGACCAGTTCTGCGTGGAACGGCAGCCCGGCATCTGCCAGCGTGTCCTTGAAGGCCCTGAGCCGGGAGTGAGTTGCTGGCACGTCGTCGGTGTTGTTGAGCATGCCGATCCGGGTGTGCCCGGCGTCGATCAGGGTTTGCACGGCTGACCGTGCACCRCCGATTTCGTCGGGGATAACGGAGGAAACAGTTTGGCTGATGTCTTCGGAGTCCACCAGGACCGCCGGGAGTCCGACGAGGTTCTTGGGGACGGCCAGTTTGCGGTGATACATCGTGGCGTACAGAATGCCGTCTACCTGCCGGTCCAGCAGATCCGCCACATCACTTTCCCTGGAATCCTGGGAGCTGGTGCTGGTGGAGTTGATGATCATGATGTTGTATCCGCGGGCCCGCGCCGTTTCCTCGGCCCCGAGGATGATCCTGCCTGCGTGGGGGGTGGTGGCGATTTCCTCGCTGATGAACCCGATCATCCCGGAGCGTTGGGTGCGCAGGGCCTGGGCGAGCCGGTTGGGCCCGTAACCCAGCCGTTGGGCCGCTTCGTGGACCCGTTCCCTCGTCTCCACCCCCACCCGGGCGTAGGCAACGTCATTGAGGACGTGGGAGACCGTCGTGACAGAGACGCCGGCTGCGGCTGCCACGTCCTTGATGCCAACCGACTTGTTCATTTGTCTCCCACGTCCTTATGTTGATGCTGATTCTACGTCCGGGTAATTGCTTAGTGCGTTTTATTCGTCCCAGGGGCCGGATGGCGATCCCCGGGGGTCTCGCCGGGCCTGAGCCGGATACTGGTCCACAAGTGCATGTGCCGCCTCGACACCGATCGTGGGTGTGGCCCTAAAGGCGTTAACAGCCCTGTCTGCGATAACTTGGGCGTCACTTCCGGAATCAAGGATCGTATTCCGCGCTGATTCGGAATCGACCATGACGGCCGTAACGGCGAGGCCGTCCGAAGCCTCGGTCGTCAACAGAGCGTCCACCTGAGCCGAGAAACAGGAGTCACTTGACTTGGAGTGAACGTCCATCGCCACCACGTGGTTGTTGGAGACGAAGTTGCCAACCCCCGCCATCAGCCGGATGATGACAGGCGTCGCACCTGTCGGCCGGATGCTCTGTGAGTCGATGATCTGGGAGAAGTGGTTGCCGACGACAGAGTTGTTGCTGCCGCTGACACAGAGAAGTCCGTTGAGGTCATTCAGTCCGTTGTCGACTCCCAGGAAGGGCGTCCAGGGCTCATGGTCACGCAGGAAGTGGTTCGTGGCCACGAGGTTTTCCGAACTATTCGCTTCGAGAATCAGCATCCCAGGGTAGAACGAATGCAAACGGTTGTTGGTGATGCTTGAACGCGTGACGCCGTTGAGATGGACGCTGCTCGCCCCGCGGGGGAAGACGTTGTTCGCGGTTATCAGGAGCCCGCCGTGGTTCTCGGCGTAGATCGAGTGACCCTTGAAGCCTGCTCCGACCAGGTTGTCGGTGATCTTTGATGCCTGTCCCCACCCGCGCAGCTCGATGCAGCTTCCGCATTCAGCGATGAAGTTGTCGTGAACGGAAAGAGCGTCCGCGTTGTAGATGGTGAGGGCGTTTTCAAGGTAGACGAACCCCATGCCGGTTACGCGGAATGAGTCATTGGCGTTCGCGACATAGATACCGGTCGTGCCGTTGACGTAGGTGTTCTCCGGATGCATCCCCGAGCCGTCCGAGTTGAAGTGCAACCCGTCGATGCAGAAGTTGGAGAACTCGACCGAGCTGATCCGCGGACTCCCGCTTCGCTCAACGTAGAAGGCGGCTCCCTTGGATTCCTCCCCGTCTCCGCCGAGGGGAATGTCGACGAGAATGCGACTCCCTCCGGGCCACAGCTCATGCAAGTCGGGCCATTCGTCTTCGGGAACGTTGAACCGGATGCTCGACGACGTAAAGCCGTGTCCCGACCCATGGATCCTGAGGAAGCTGACGTCGATCACCACCTGCGTACGAAGGTGGTAGTCCCCGGGCGGAATGTAGATCACCGCGCCTGGCTTTCCTCCGTTATTCGCATCGGTGACCGTCTGCCGGTCTTTGATGTCAGCGATGATGCTGTTGATTACTTCACCGACGTCCTCGGACGGATTGCCGACGGGCCACGTAGTCACGTCGTAGCAGTTGTTGCTTGACATAGGTTCTTCCCTTTGTGCTGTGGTTTCTCAGCCCTTGACGGCGCCGAGCGTCATGCCTGCGACGATCTTGCGCTGCAGGAGAAGTGTGAGGAGGATGACCGGAATCGAGTAGACGGCGGCCAGCGCCGTCATGGATCCCCAGTCGAGTCCGAACTGGGTCTGGAAATTCGCGATAACCACGGGGGTGGTCTGGGAACGGACCGCGGTCATCAGGAGGGCGAAGAGGAACTCGTTCCAGGAGGCCAGGAAGGCGAAGATCGCGGTGACTGCGATGCCGCCGGAGACCACCGGGATGACCACCCGCCAGAGGGCGCCGAGCCTGCTGCACCCGTCCACTGTGGCCGCCTCTTCAAGGTCATTGGGAACTGCCTCGAAGAAGCTGGACATGAGCCAGATGGACAGTGGCAGCGAGATGGTGGTGTGCGCGATGGACAGCGCGATCGGGGTGTCCGCGAGTCCCGCAGAGGACATCATCGATGCCAACGGGATGCCGATGGCGACCGGCGGGACCATCCGTGTGACCAGTGCGGCCATGATGAACACCCGGCCACTCGGTGTCTTGTAGCGGGTGATCCCGTACGCCGCGGGAACCGCCAGGACCAGGGACAGCAGGGTGCTGATGATGGCGGTCTGGGCGCTGTTGATGAACGAGGCCAGAACTCCGCTGCGGCCCAGGGCGTTGGTGTAGTTCTCCAGCGTCCATTCCTTGGGAAGGATGGTGGGCGGCACCGCGATGGTGTCGATCGGCGCCTTGAAGGAAGTGAACAGCAGGTAGAGGAACGGGAATCCGTAGAGGACCATCGCCGCTGCAAGGATGATCCACAGCAGGGTGCGGGTGCTGCGTCTGCCGGCTTCCAGGCCTTCGGCGTGGTGATTTCTACGGCGGGGACGACCCGTGCCCGAGACTGCCGAAGTGGGCGTCGCCGGCTCGACCGTCAGGGCTCCGGTGGGGGCAGCACCGGCAGTGGCACCGGACGCCTTGGTGCCGGTGGCCGGGATGGCCGAGACGGCGCCTGCGGGCCGGGGGCGGTAGGCCACCGCCTCAGCGGCAAAACTGTCGTTGATGGGGGTTTCGGCGGTGCTCATCAGTTGTCCTTCCCTGGGCGCCAGATGGTCGCGACGGCGAAGAACGCGACGCCGAGCATGGCCAGCAGGTAGATGGTGCCCATGGCGCTGGCCAGTCCTGGATCGCCGAAGCGGATCATGGTGCGGTAGATCAGCAGGCTCATGGTTTCGGAGGCGGACTGCGGGCCGCCGTTGGTCTGGATCAGGATGGTGTCAAAGGCCCTGGCTGCGTCGATGCCGCGCACAACCAATGCCACTGCGATGACTGGGCGCAGGAGCGGCAGGATGATGCTGCAGAGCAGGGTTGGGGCCTTGGCGCCGTCGAGCCGGGCCGCCTCGATGAGGTCGCCGGGGATGTTCTGGAGGCCGGCGAAGAGAATGAGGCACATGAAGGAGGTGGTAAGCCAGATATCCGGGACGGCCACGGAAAACAGCACGATGTCCGGGTTGGAGAGCCAGCCGATCTGGTTGGGGTTCTGCAGGATTCCCGCCTGGTGCAGGAGGGTGCCGATGAGCCCGAAGTTGTCGATCATCAGGAATTTCCACAGCAGGCCGGCGACGATGGGCGCGATCATCAGCGGGTAAAGGAACACCGTCCGCCAGACCTCGGATTTCCGGCCAAGGGCCGTGAACAGAAGGGCCATTCCCAGCCCGAGGGCGAACTCAAGGGCGACCACCACGAGGGTGTAGGCCAGGGTGCGCCAGCCGGCGCCCATGAATGCTTCGGAGGCGAAGGCGCGGATGTAGTTGTCCAGGCCGACGAAGTCGCGGGGGCCCCCGGCGATCGGGGAGATCTTGAAGAGGCTGTCTGCCACGAGGCGGAACAGCGGGTAGGCCACAAATACTGTCAGGAACAGGGCCGCCGGCGCCATGAGGTACAGGGCGAAGCGGCGATCGGAGATACGCACGGTTTTCTCTTCCGATGGTTGGGGCCGCGGCCGGCACTAGTGTTTCGGTGCCGGCCGCGGAGTCTTACTTGAGGAGGTCCTGGATCTGCTTTTTCGCGTCGGCCAGGAGAGTTGCGGAGTCGCCGCCGGCTACGGCCTTTTGCAGCATGGGAACCAAGACGGTGTCCACTATCTGCTGCCATTTGGCAGTGGCAGGGCGCGTGGCCGTTGCCTGGCCCTTGAGGGTCTCGATAAGCGGCTTGAAGCTCTCGTAGCCGGGCTTGTCCTGGTACTTCTCGAAGGCCGAGATGCGGGAGGCCAGGCCGAGGCTGGATTCGATGCCCAGGTCGTTATGGTCATAGGCGCACTTGACGAACTTCTTGGCAGCGTCGCTGTTCTTGGTTGCCTTGGGCACAGAGAGGTACCAGGGGCCGGGAACACCGGCAACACCGGCGGAGCCGCCGATCATCGGAGCGGCGCCGACCTTGCCCGCGACCGGGGAATCCTTGGGGATCTGGCGGTAGGCGTGGGCCCAGAACCGGGTCATCGCGGTCTTGCCCTGGTTGAACAGGTTCTGCGCTGCTGCCCAGTCGACCTGAGCGGCGCCGGGAGGGGCGGACTTGACCAGGCTGGTGTAGAAGTCGAGCGCGTCCTTGTGCGCGGCGTTGTCGATCACAACGTTGTTGTTCGCATCGAGGACCATCGGGGAACCGGCCTGGAGGACATGGGCCAGCCATTCGGTTTCGACGCCGCCCTTCACGTCTGTGCCGTACATGCCGTCCTTGGTGAAGAATTCGGAGATGTCCTGGTATTGCTTCCACGTAGTCGGAGCGGCGAGGTCGTAACCGAACTTGGCCTTGAAGTCGGCCTTGTTCTTGGCGTCCTCGAAGAGGTCCTTGCGGTACAGGATGATTTCGGAGTTGGTCCAGGCCGGCATGCCGATAAAGTGCCCGTCCACGTTCGCTTCCTTCACGAGCGCGGGGAAGATGTCCTTCTTCGCCTCGTCGGTGAAGAGCTCGTCGATGGGCTGGACGGCGTCCTTGAAGCTGGGAAGCCAGACGGAGTCCAGCGCGGCGACGTCGAAGGAGACGTTGCCGGAGGAGAACTCGCTGGAGAGCCTGTTGAACATGCCGTCGTAAGGAAGTTCGACGAAGTTGACGTTGATGCCTGTATCTTTCGTGCACTGTTCGGCGACGCCTGTCAGTTCGGCGTGGCCACCGGCCTCGACGAGGACGTTGACGGTGCTCGCGGCGCTACCCGACGTCGCAGCCGGGCCCCCCGCCCCGCAGGCGGTTGCTGCCAGAAGCACCGCGGTGGACAGCCCGCCAAGGGCGGCGATCCGGGAAATCGTGGTTCGAGAGGACATCGCTGTCGACTCCCTTTCTTTTGAACGGAATCTACGGTTGGGGTGGAGCTGGGAAACTTCAAGTCTCAGTGAAAAACCGTTTTGCCAAATCGACTTGGCATCACACTAGGGGCGGCGACGGATGCGTGTCAAGCATCACATCGAAATCCTGCGGACCCTTGACGACGCTATGGCAGCCGCCATACCGTAGCCCACAGCCGATGGGCAAATCGTTTTGGCAGATTTTGGCAAAATGCTGCATATTTTGCGCCCCGAAGACCACCCTGGCGTTCGGGCCCTTTTCCAACCTTCGCACGCCCGGTGGGGGACCCTAGGGTCCTCTCGTCACCAATTCAAAGGAGAACAGATGAAACCCATCCCGGACGTCAGCGCAGGAGCGTGCTGCGGGCCTTCACGGTGTCCGTAGCAGTAGCAGGCACCGCCTTCGCCATGGCATCCACCGGCAGCCCCGCCACCGCAGCACCCACACAGATGGCCGCAACGCCTGACGCCGGCCAGCGGCCGTTGGGGCACCGTCACCTGATCGGTGTCCTCTAGAAGCACCCAAACGTTCAGTCCCCCAACGATGTGAGGAGAACCAGCTTTGACCACCGTCTACGACGTCACCACCTGGAGCGTGCCAGGGAATCCCCCGGCTACCCCGTACAACGACATCGGGCTCATCATCAACAGCATCATCGCTGACATCAAGAGCCAGCAGACCAGTCAGGCATCCAAGCCCGGCGCCGTCATCTACGCGCCCGGATCAGATCTGCCTCAAACTCGGCCACCATTCAGGACGTTGAACAGCAGCCGGCCTACGGGGTCAGTCGGATCGTGGGTGCTGCCGCCGAGACTGAGGCCTACCCCTTTGGCCGTC
>NZ_JBFTZW010000091.1:0-12089 GCF_056406555.1 Arthrobacter sp. P1_B4 | reverse complement strand
GAAGAACACGACCACCCGCAGGACGCATGCCGTTTCTGCACTGACGCTCGCGGGACTGACGCTGGCCGCGGCACTGGCAGGTTCCCTGCCGGCGTCGGCCGCGACGGGCCCCGGGGACGAACCCTACCGGCCGGCCATTCACTACACGCCGGCAAAGAACTGGATGAACGACCCCAACGGGCTCGTCTTCTACAAGGGCGTCTACCACATGTACTACCAGCACAACCCCTCCGGTAACACCTGGGGGAACATGTCCTGGGGCCACGCCACATCGAAGGACCTTGTTCACTGGCAGGRGCAGCCGCTGGCGATCTCCACCGATGCAGAGCAGGACATCTTCTCCGGCAGCGTCGTTGTGGACAAGGACAACACGACCGGTTTCGGTACGAAAGAGAACCCACCGCTGATCGCGATCTTCACCAGCGCCTACAAGGACGCCTCGCCCCACCGCGGCCTGCAGGCGCAGTCCCTGGCCTACAGCCTCGATGACGGACAGACCTGGACCAAGTACTCCGGCAATCCTGTACTGAACCGAAACTCCGCCAACTTCCGTGACCCGAAGGTCTCCTGGTACAACAAACCCGGCGGCGGAGGCTACTGGCTCATGACCGCGGTCGAAGCCCAGGAGCACAAGGTCGTCCTCTACAAGTCCGCCAATCTCAAGGACTGGACCGCCCTGAGTGAATTCGGACCAGCCAATGCCACCGGCGGGCAGTGGGAATGCCCCGACCTGTTTCCCCTCGCCGTGGACGGCGACCCGAAGAACGTCAAGTGGGTCATGGTGGTCAACATCAATCCCGGCGGCGTGGCCGGCGGCTCCGCCGGCCAGTACTTCGTGGGGAACTTCGACGGCACCACCTTCACCTCCGAAACCACCAAACCCGTGGCCACGCCCCCTCCCGGCACGGTCCTGGCCGGATTCAACGACGGAACTTACAACGGCTGGACCGTCAACAACGAGCCAGGAAACTGGAAGAACGGCCCATTCGGCAGCACTCCGGCAAACGGAGCCCTTCCCGGCCAGAGCCCCGTGACCGGCTTTGACGGCAGTGGCCTGATCAACTCCTTCAACGACGGCGACTGGCCGCTCGGGTCCATGCAGTCACCTAACTTCACCGTGACCGACGACTACCTGAACTTCCTCGTGGGCGGTGGCAAGCACCCCCGCGTCTCCGACAAGCTGGACAACACCCCGCCCGAAGGGGAACTCAAGTTTGACGGCTTCGAGGTTCCCGCCGGGACATCGCTGGCCGACGCCGGCTGGACCGGGACCGGCGACCTCACCCCCAACTTCCAGCCCTCCACCAGCGGCGGGGACTTCTACCTCGGGGCCAAACGGATCAACACCTTCGAGACCGGCACCGCACCGGGCGATGACCGGCAGGGCACCCTGACATCACCGGAATTCCCCATCACCAAGAATTTCATGAGCATGCTGGTCGGCGGCGGCAACCGCTCCGCGGACTCCGGACAGATCCTGGCCGCCCAGTTGCTCGTCAACGGCAAGGTGGTCCGCTCCCTCGCAGGAGACAATTCCGGAATCCTGAACTGGAAAGGCTGGGATGTCGCCGAGTTCGCGGGACAGAATGCACAGTTGCGTGTAGTTGACCAGGCCACCGGCGGGTGGGGACACCTGACCCTTGACCACGTCATGCTGACTGACGGCCCGGCCGTTCCCCGGTCTGACGAGGAATCGGTAAACCTCGTGGTCAACGGACAAGTGGTCCGCACGGCCACCGGAAACGACAGTGAAAAGCTCGACTGGGCATCATGGAATGTCAAAGAATTCGTTGGCCAACAAGCACATATCAAAGTGGTCGACAATAACCGATTCGGTTGGGGCCACATTCTCGCGGACGAGTTCATGCTCTCCTCGAAACCGGCACAGTCGGCCCTGGAGACCTATGACTGGCTGGACTACGGACGCGACTACTACGCCTCCGTGTCCTTCGCCAACATGCCCGAAAACAAACGGGTCATGCTGGGCTGGATGAACAACTGGGACTACGCCAACAACATCCCCACCAACCCGTGGCGCAGCGCCATGGCCCTGCCGCGCGAAGTGAAATTGACCCAGACCCCGGAAGGGCCCCGGCTCACCCAAAGCGCCGTCAAGCAGGTCGACAAGCTGGCCCAAGAGCCAAGCTACTCAACCCCGAAGGGCATCCCGATCGAGGAGGGAACAACCCCGCTGCCCGCGGCCGCCTCCGGTCAGGTCCAACGAGTCGACATCACCTTCGCGCCGGGCACGGCCAAGAAATCCGGCATCACCGTGCTGGGCGATGGAGCCGCATCCACCGTCATCGGCTACGACGCCACGACCGGGAAGCTCTTCGTTGACCGCACTAACTCCGGCAACACCGCGTTCCACCCGGCCTTCGCTTCCATCGAGGACGCCCCCGTCACCCTGGACAAGAAGGGCTACGTCACCCTTCGGGTCTTCCTCGACCGCTCCTCAGTTGAGGTGTTCGCCCAGGATGGTCTGCGGACCATCACCGACCAGGTATTCCCCAACGCCGGAGCCGACAAGATGGCCCTCTTCGCAGAAGGCGGTACCGCCCAGCTCAAATCACTCACCGTGACACCGCTTGAAAAGGCAATGTTCCTGGCTGAAAAGAAGTGACCCAACCCGCCGCCTGACGGGCTCCCCAAGGAGCCGGAACTGAAGGGATTGCGCCCATATTGCACCGGGCTCAATCCCTTCAGTTCGTCCATACCCCGGCGGCCGAAACATCTCAGTGCTGACCTGGCTCCAGCCGGTCAGCTGACACAACAGAAGGCTGGGGGGCGCCAGTCCYCCCCGTAGGAGACCAATCCCCGAAGAATCTACGCGTGGTTTCTGGTAGCACGGCTACCGAAAGATTGCCGAGCGCCGCTGCAGCGCGCTGCTGTCAACATCTGAGGTTCGACTGGTGATGCGAGACGGTCGCGGAACTGCTGTGGCTGGCGAGGCATCGGCTGGTTCATGGTCATAACAATGCTGGGGCGCCTTGCGGGTTGCTATAGCTGAGAAGTGTTTCGCTGAGCGCCTGATCCAGGGGAGGGGCGGTGACGCCGAGCCTTTTCGTGATTTGCTGCTGTCGACGAGGAGTGGAGGGTGTGAGATTCCGGCCGCAAGAGCACAACGGAGGACGGCGGGAGGTCCCGCCGTCCTCCGCAAAATGTGGCAGTCAGCGCCGTCCGGTTAGGACTCCGCACCCGTTTTTCCAGGGGCGAGACCGTAGAAGGGCGTGAACCGACCTCTGGCTCCGGGGGAAATGTTGGAAAGGACGACCGAAGCGCTCTCCGGTGCTGCCAAATGGTTTCTGTTGGATTGCGGATGTTTCCGGGGGAGTCCAGCGTTTGCAGGGGTTGGAATGCAGTTCGAGTCCCACCTCGGGCACAGCAACCCCCTCGTCAGAGGGGGTTTTGCTTTAACGTGTCAACATTGACCCTGTTCGGGTCCCTCTGACGTTTGTYGCGGCCTGTTGCTGGCCGCCGCGATGGCCTATGAAGTTATGTGGGTGGCGGGTTCAAGGTCCTGGCTGGTGGGCCCTCCGCCTGCCGGGATGTGGGGTCATGTTGGTCTCCTTTCCGGCTTGGCCTGGCAGCCGTGGTTGGTCCAGTACCTATTCATGCGGTGGGGTTGTGGTGACGATATGACCTGCGCGAAATTTCTTCGAGGTTCTTGCCTCGATTCGCTGCTTCTTGGGGCCTGGGGGAGAAGCTGGTGGCTGTTTATCCGGCCAAAGGGGGTGTGTACAGTGGCCACACCGGTGTCTAGATGACGCCGTGGCTCATCGGTGACCCTCTCGTTTCCTATTTCTACTGACACGAGGTGGAAGGTTCCTCCTTCTGCATCTCGCTGCCGAATGGTGACATCCAACCCGAACTCCCGCACGGGGTCTTCTTCCAGGACACGCGCATCCTGTCCCGCTGGAACCTCACCGTCAACGGCCAGCTGCTGGAGCCGTTGGCGGCGGAAACGAAGGAACTCTACCGGGCGTTGTTCGCCGGCCGTGTTGCCCGGCCCGGCTGCACCGTTTGTTCGTCCCGCACCGGGAGATTTGTCTCCGCAGCACCGGCGCCGGATTGAGTCGGTGGCGAGGATTCCGGTGCTGCAGATGGGCCACGGTTCCATCGAACGGACCTGCAGCGCAGCTACGACGATCTGGGCGCGCTCAGGATCGAAGACCCCGACCATCCGGACCGGCTGGTGGTCGCCGCCGGAGCGCCCTGGTTCATGACTGCGGCCGGTCTGGTGCGCTACGGTTTCGTGAAAGAAGCGCAGCAGATCGCTACGGCACTGCTTGAGGCTGCCCAGTACTCGGACGGCCGGTTGCCCGAGCTCCTCTGCGGCTTCGACCGGGAACGGTTCACCCAGCCCGTGCCGTACCCGACGGCGTGTTCGCCCCAGGCCTGGGCCGCGACCGCGCCGATTCCGCTGGTGACAAGCCTGATGCGCTACGACGCGCATGTATCCCGGGGTGGTCTGTGGCTGGACCCGGTACTGGGGAGGCCTACGGCGACCTGCACATCACCAATGCCCCATGGCCGGCGGCCGGATTACCATCGACATTCCCGGTTCCACCACCTACGTCCAAGGGCTACCCGACGGCATGGCGCTGCACCGGTGGAACAGGCCAGGCTGCGCAAAGAACCTTAGCGGGACGAGCAGGCCCGACAGCCTTATGGCCAACTCGGCATGTCACCTCCTGCTCACCTCAGGCGGGGAGGTGGGCAGCAGCAACTGGGCCTTGCCGTCGCGGTCCACTCGATAAGGGCTACGGATTAATGTCATCTGCACGGCGGGAACTCCCTGGTCCCATAGAGTTCCCGCCGTGCGGATGGTGTTTGTGGTGCGGGTTCGTCCCTGTCAGTCCTGGCGGACCTTGCTGGGGTCGACGTTCCGGGCGGCGAAGATGAGCAGGCCGGAAGCCAGGATGGGGAGGACGCCCCACCACAGGGTGGCGTTGATCCAGCCGGCGCCGGCGGCGAGGGTGGCGGTGATCAGCAGGCCGCCGATGATCGCTCCGACCTGGCCGGACGCGTTGATGATGGAGCTTCCCGTTGCCCGGGTGTGGACGGGGAAGCTTTCGCCGGTGAAGAACAGCAGGGCGGAGAAGGGGCCGATGAGGAAGAACAGCCCGGCGCTGTACAGCCCGATGATGAGCGGGAAGTTCCCGTTCGGTGCCTGGAGCATGGTGAAGAAGGAGACGGCACACAGGATCCAGCCGATCCCGATCGCGTTGCGACGCCCGATCCGGTCGCCGAGCCAGCCGTGGAACAGGTAGCCGGCGAAGGCCGTGGCATTGGAGATGATGAGTACCAGCAGCGCGTTGTCGAACTCGATGTTCTTGCCGTCCGGTGCGGTAAGCAGCGACGTGCCGAGGATCGCGAATGCAAGGACGCCGAGCCAGTTCAGGAGGAAGGCTCCGCCGATCGTCAGGGTGGACCGCAGCGACTCCCCACGGAAGACCGAGACGAGCGGACTGGCCTTCTCCGAGACGTCGATTCCGTATTTCTCCCCGAGCTGCTGCGCCTCTTCCACCCTGCCGTCCTTGATCATCTTGTCGATCTGGTGACGGTGGGCGAATTGGGGGCTCTCCTTGAGCCAGCGTCCGGCGATGACGATGAAGACGGCGGGGATGGCGGCCACGGCGAAGCAGAGCGCCCACCCGCCGATGGGGAACAGCAGGTAGACGGACCCGGCAGCCAGGACGGAGCCGACCGGCCAGCCGGACTGGACGAGTGAGTAGATGAGACCGCGGCGGCGGGCCTTGGCGGGATCGCTGTTGTGGGCAAACATCTCGTTGAGGTAGGCCGCGTTGATGGCCTGTTCGGCGTAGCCGAGGCCGGCCAGTGAACGCACGAGGACCAAGAAGACGAGTCCCAGGCCGGCCGCGATGCCCACAACCCAGCCGACAGTGGCGGTCAGCAGTGAGGCGACGGCGGCACCGACGACGGCGATCAGGATGCCCTTGCGGCGGCCGATCCGGTCGACGATCGGGCCGATCCCGAAGGCCACGAGTGCAGTGCCGGCGGTCACCCAGGTATTGATCCCCGTGGACTGGGCCGCGCTCAAGCCGAGGTCTGCGGCCAGCACCGGCAGGAGGTTGCCGAACAGGACGAAGTCATAGACGGCGAAGGTCCAGGCGAAGAAGCAAATCCAGGTGGCCAGCCGGACGTCCTTGGGCGTGACATCAGACTCGACAAATTGAAAGGTTGGGGCAGTGGTCATAACGGTTCCTAATTCACGGGGATGGTGGGATGTGATCAGTAGGGAACGAAGGGGGCGGCCTGGAGACCAGCGTCAATAACTGGCTCCAGGCCGCCCCTTTTACTGCGTTTACTGGCTTAGGTTGCGGAACTGAGCTCGGCGACCAAAACCTCGCGGCGTTCGGCGGTTGACCTCAGATCGACCGTGAGTTGGCCGTTGACCTCATTGATGACCACACCGTAGTCACGGGCGGCCGCCTCGGCGGTCGTGAAGCCGTCCAGCACGTCCTCGAGGACCTTCAGCGGGTCCCGCTTGTGCGGGTCGCCGAAGCCACCACCGCTGGGCACGGTGATCTGCAGGGAGTCACCGGCCAGCAGTTGACGTCCGGTGACCTTGGACGGCCAGGACTCCTCGCCCGCCCGGCCGACGTTCTTCACGAGCGAGCCGTTGAGGCCGTCATGGCCGCCGAAGGCTCCCCATGGGACGTCCGACTCGTGGCGTTCACCCTCGCAGGTGATCGCGGTGTCGGTCAGGAAGGTGTTCTCCCGGACGATGCCGATGCCGCCGCGGAATTCACCGGCGGCCGCCGGCTCGGAGCGCAGTTCGTAGCGGTCGGTGCGCATCGGGAACCGCCACTCGAGCTCCTCGATCGGGTTGTTGCGGGTGTTGGCGATGAGGTTGTCTACGGAGTCCGGCCCGTCGCTGGTTGCGCGGGCGCCGTAGGAGCCCTCGTTGACCTCGAGGTAGACCCAGTACTCGCCCTGTTTCTCGTCCCATCCTGAGTAGGAGATGAAGTGGATGTGGGCGGAGTTGCCGGCCGTGACGCGTTCCGGGATAACGGGGGCCAGGGCCCGCAGGGCCAGATCGACGGCCCGCTGTACCTGGGAGAACCGCGAGAAGGTCGCAGCCGGGTACGTCGGGTTGAAGATGGTGCCCTCCGGAGCGATCACCTTCAGCGGCTTGAGCATGCCCTCGTTCTGGGGCACGAACACCGGGAAGGCGACCTCGTCCAGGAATATCATCCGGGTGATGAACGTGAATGCCGAGACGGTGGTGCCCTCGAAAGCGCAGTTATAAGCTGTGGGCACCTGTTCGGAGGATCCGGTGAGGTCGTAGGTGATCTCGTCACCCTCGATGATCACCTTCACGACGATCGGTAGCTTCTTGCCGTAGTTCCGGCCGTCGTCGTCCAGGTAGCCGACCTCGGTCTCGTAGACGCCGTCGGGGATCTTGGCGATCTCCTGGCGCAGCATCCGCTCCGAGTAGTCGATCCAGCTCTGGCCGGCTTCGCGGACCGCGCCGAAGCCGTACCGCTCGATGAGGGCGATGTAGCGGGACTTGGCCAGCTCGCAGGCGGCGATCATCGCCTGGAAGTCGCCCTCGTTGGAGGTGGGTGTCCGGGTGTTGTTGAGGATGTGCCGGATCAGCGATTCCTGGCGGACGCCCTTCTCGGAAATCTTCACCGCCCGGAAGATGGTGCCTTCGGACTGGATGTCCTGGATGTCCACCATCAGTCCGGAGTACGCACCGCCGTTGTCGATCAGCTGGCCCGAGGCGCCGGCGAAGCCGACGAGTTCCCCGTCGTGGAAGATCGGTTCGATGATCGCGACGTCGGGGGAGTGCGTGGCGCCGAGGTACGGATCGTTGTGCAGGATGATGTCACCGTCGTGGATGTCGTCGCCGAGGACCGAGATCACACCCTTGACGATCTTGGGCATCGAGCCCATGAACATTGGCGTGGAGTCGGACTCGGCCAGCACGTTGCCGTCCTTGTCGAAGAGCCCTGCACCGAGGTCCTCGGACTCACGGATGATCGAGGAGTAGGCCATGCGGAAGAGCACCGATGCCATTTCCTTTGCTGCGGAGTTCAGGGCGCCGCCGATCACGCGCATCAGGATCGGGGTGGCCAGYTTCTCGGCGCTCTGGGTGGCGGCCGGGCAGTCGATGACGAGGTTGCCGGCTGCATCCACCGCTCCGGAGAATCCCGGAGGAATAACTGTGGTGGAGTCGTACTGCTCGATGATGGCGGGGCCGGTGAAGGTGATTCCCACGCCCATCCTGTCGCGGTCGTAGAAGCCGGTGTCCAGGGTGACCGGCTTGCCATCCTGTTCGAAGGTCACCGGGCGGGTTTCCACCAGGGCGTCATCGAGGGAACCGGACTTGATCGCTTCCGGCGTGGGCAGGTCATCCATCAGGGCGCTGGCCTCCACGCGGATGTTGATGACTTCCACGGTGCCGTTCTTGAAGCGGTGCCCGTACTCCTCGAAGTGGGCGTCGTGGAAGGCCGCCTCGGCCATTTCCAGCCAGGCCTGGTTAACCGGTCCGGCGGGCGCAGTGAAGCGGATCTCGTACCCCTGGCCCTCGTAGCGCGCGTCGGCGAGCCATTCGAGCTTGCGGCGTCCGGCTGGCACATCCTCGGCATCGAGTTGGGCGTTGGCCTCGCGCTCCAGTTGCTCATAGGAGCCCTGGATGGCGGCGGGGTCTGCGCTGGCGAACGTGAACCGCCTGGTGGCGACGAACTCATACTTCTCGTCGGTAGCCAGCAGGCCGGTCGCAGCCATGATGCCCGGGTGGGCCGGGATCAGCACCTTCGGGACCTCCAGCTCCGCGGCGATCTCGCAGGCGAACAGTGCGCCGGCGCCGCCTGCCGCGACGAGGGTGAAGTCACGCGGATCGTAGCCGCGGCGGACGGAGTTCTGCTCGATCGCCTGGGTCATGCCGAACTTCTGGATCTGCAGCGCGCCAAGGGCGGCCTGGTCCACGGACATGTTGAGTTTTTCCGCCAGACCTTCCATGGCCTTTCGGGCGCCATCGAGATCCAGATCCATGCCTGAGCCTGCCAGGACGCGGTCAGGGCGCATGCGCCCCAGCAGCATCTGGGCGTCAGTTGATGTCGGCTCCGTCCCGCCGCGGCCGTAGCAGACCGGGCCCGGGACGGCGCCGGCAGACTGCGGACCCACGCGGAAGACCCCGCCGGCGTCGACGTAGGCGATGGAGCCGCCGCCTGCGCCGATGGTGTCGATGTCCACCATCGGGACCATGGCCTGGTGGTCGCCGATCTTGGTGTCCAGCAGGTGGCGCATGCGCAGTTCACCCTGGTAGGCCACACCGATGTCCGCTGAGGTCCCCCCAATGTCCAGAGTGACCACGTTCTCGAAGCCGGACTGACGGCCGGCCCACATGCCGCCGATCAGGCCGCCGACCGGTCCGGACATCATCAGTGTGACGGGCCGCTTCGCGGCCTCCTTGATCGGGACCATACCGCCGGAGGACTGCATCAGCAGGATCTCCCGCTTGTAACCCAATCCTTCTGCCTGCTCCTGCAGGCGGTAGAGGTAACGGGAGACCCGGGGCCCGACATAGGCATTCAGCGCCGTGGTGGAAAACCGCTCATACTCCCGGTACAGGGGCACGATGTCACTGGAAAGGGACAGGTAGGCTTCGGGGAACTCCTCCGCGACAATCTCCCCGATCCGCTGCTCATGGGCGGGATTCAGATAGGAGTGCAGCAGGCAGACGGCGATGGCCTCGACACCGGCCGCCTTCAGCTCGCGTACGCGCTCACGGACCTCGTCCTCGTCCAGGGGAACCAAAACGTCGCCGTTCGGTGCGGTGATGCGCTCCTTGACGGTGAGCCGGTGACGGCGCTTGATCAGAGGCTTTGTCTGCCAGGGCAGATCCTGCTGAAGGGAGAAGTTATGCGGCTTCTTGTGCCGGGCGATGTGCAGGATGTCCCGGAAACCCTCGGTGGTGATCATCCCGACCTCCGCACCGGTGTGCGTCAGCGCGGTATTCGTGGCGACCGTGGTGCCGTGCACCAGCTGGTCGATCTCCGAAAGCGAGACCCCGGCCTTTTCGCAGAGCTTTATGATGCCGTTGATCACGGCCTCAGACGGGTCGTGCGGGGTGGAGGGAACCTTTTCCACAACGGCGATGCGCTGGTCGTCGTCCGAGAAATACAAGTCGGTGAATGTACCGCCGACGTCTACTCCGATGCGCTTCATAAGGGGGTCCTTTCGAAAGTTTGGTTCAGGACTGGGTTGAAGGGAAAGACGGGGGGCCTCTCGGCCGGGCCCGAATTCACCCGGGATTGGAGCTAGTCCGCTGGGCCGGGGGTCCGGTCCCGCAATCCGATGTGCCGTAGCTCACATCGTTGCTTAGAAAGCAATTTAGTTCCTTTGCGAACAACACGCAATGTTTTTGACGTTCATTTCTTGGGACTTCCCCTTTTGCGTCAGGGGACGTGCGCCTCCCTAAGAGTTGGAGAGCAGCTTGCGGAAGGATTCGGCAAGGCTCTGCCAAGCAGGGTGGGGAGGGGRCACGGTCGGTTTTTGGACTGCTGAGAAAAAGGGGTTACATGTTGCAGAACTATCGGCTACGGCACCCGGCCGGCCGTCATCCACATTGACATGGCCAACGCCTGGACCCGCCCGGGCCACCAGTTCTCCTCCTCGATGTGAACCTGCCGTCCGGCATGGGCCTGTGGTCCCAAAAGATCCCGGTTGAGACCCTGGGCGATCGCCGAGGGCTTCCGCCCGATCATCGTCAAGGAGGCCGTGGGCGACCCCGTGCCAGGAGTCGTGGCGTGGAACCTGTTCGATATGGACTCCAAGTTCGGCGACGTGGAGCCGCTGGAGACTTGTCCTCCGACGAGAGGTTGGATGGGCACACCGTACGATGGCTACGGTGACTGCGCGTAGCGCCTGGAGAGGGAGAACCCATGCTTGACCCACAAACAACCACTGACAAACCGCAAGGGGCGGCAGCATCGCTGCTCAACGGTCTTACCGTGCTCGAAGCCTTCTCCGTCGCCAAGCGTTCCCTCTTGGGCGTCACGGAGATCTCCGAGCTCGTTGGCCTGCACAAGAGCACGGTCTCCCGGATGCTTAGCGGCCTGGACGAAGCCGGCTACGTGCAGCGCGACGAGGAAACAGGGCGATACCGCCTCGGGCTCGGGATGATCGGCCTGGCCGGACCACTGCTGGCCGAGCTTAGCGTCCGCCGTGCCGCACTGCCCCACCTCGAAGAACTCACACAGGCCACCGGCGAGACGGCCGCGATCGCCGTTTGGAACGGCAGCAACGCGATTGTCGTGGAACAAACGGCTTCCACCCACCAGGTCAAGCACAGCGCGGCGATCGGCACGCGCTACAACAAGTTCGCCAGTTCCTCAGTCCGCGTGTTCCTCGCCGAACTGCCGCCCGAGGAGACCGACCGCCTGCTTGCCGACCGTACGGTCCTGCGGGAGGGCTACCTGGGTCTCGAAGACCCGGCCCACGAACAGCTCGTCGGCGTACGTGACGACGGCTTCGCCGTCAACGACGGCGAGACCACTTACGAGGAATACGGCGTGTCCGCTCCTGTGCGGGACTACCGGGGCGAAGTCGTCGGCTGCATCACAGCCAGCGCGCCCCGATCCCGAGTGCAGTACATGCAGAGTCAGTCGATCCTGCGCGAAGCCGTGCTCGAGGCCGCGGCGCGGGTGTCTACACGGTTGGGCCACCTGCCGGGGAAACAGATCCAGGTCGCTGACGGCGCTGTTGGCTGATCCGAGCAGGAGCCGATGGGCCTGCGAGCCGTGATCCTCGGTGGTTTGCCAGAGCAGGGACCGACGGAGCCTCAAGCAGGGCCACCCCCTCGAAGTTGGCAGCTGCTCCCTCTCGGATGACCCTTTCCGAGTGCGACAGCGCGGTCAAGCGTCTCGATCTGAATGCGGTCGAATACATGATGTTGCTGACGTTTCGCCTRGCCGCGTGGATGAATCACCCCGGAAGCGAGGCCGCCCAGCCCAAGCGGGTGGATACTTCCGAGGCAGCCTGTTGTACGGCTTGAACCAGAGCATCCTTGGTGGCGTGCTTTTGCACGCGGGAACGGGGGGCGGATGCAGTGA
>NZ_JBFTZW010000090.1:0-12182 GCF_056406555.1 Arthrobacter sp. P1_B4 | reverse complement strand
ATGCGGGGGTGGTCGGGGGCCACGCCGTAGCGGATCAGACCGTAGGGTGCCGGGTAGCGGTCGAAGAGGTCGATGCTGACGGTGAGCTCGCCGCTCTTGACGGCCTCGCTCTTGGTCAGGATGTCCGCGGCGTAGACGCCGGCGGGACCGGAGCCGACGACGGCGACGCGCAGCGGGCGGGCGGCGGTTCCTACGGGGGTGCTAGTTGACACGGCTGTGTTCCTTTTTTCTTCTGCATCCGTTGCTCCACAAACRCCCTTTTGGGGCTTGATAACGGCAGTTGTGGAGCAATCGACGGGTGTTAGGGGGTCAGTACGCGGGTCTTGGTGGTGCGGGGAGCGTTCGGGGAGGTGGTGCTGTAGTCCGCGGTCTTGAAGTGCGACGGCGCGAACGGGCTGACGCGGACCACGTCGCCGATCACGATCACGGCGGGATTCGCTACGCCTGCGGCCTCCGCCTGGTCCGCGATGGTCCCGAGGGTTCCGATGGTCACCCGCTGGTTTGGCAGGTATCCATTCTCTACGATGCCAACAGGCGTCTGAAGAGGCAAACCGGCGCGGCCCAGGGAGGCTGCGGAATCGCGCAGCTGGCCCACACCCATGAGCAGGATCACAGTGTGGTCGGCACGGGCCGGCACTTCCGAGAGTTCCTCATGGCCGGTGACCACACTGAAGCCTTTGGCCAGCCCGCGGTGCGTGACCGGGATGCCGGCGGCGGCGGGCACGGAAATCGCCGACGTGACGCCGGAAACCACTTCGACCTCGACGCCGTGCTGCCGGCAGAATTCGGCTTCCTCGCCGCCGCGGCCCAGCACGTAGGGGTCGCCGCCCTTGAGCCGGACCACGCGGTGGCCCTGCAGGGCTTCCTCGACCAGGATCCGGTTGATTTCGGACTGCGGCACCGGGTGGTGGCCGGGGGTCTTGCCGACCTCCACCACGCGGACGTCGGGGGCCAGTTCGGCCAGGAGTTCACGCGGGCCGAGCCGGTCCGCCACCACGACGTCGGCCTGGCCAAGGAGCCGGCGGCCGCGGACGGTGATGAGTCCGGTGTCGCCGGGACCGCCGCCCACGAGGGCCACGGATCCGGGAGTTGCCCCCGTGCCGGGAACCCGGTGCCGGCGCAGCGGCAGGTCTCCGGTGGCCAGGGCCGTGGCGACGGCGTCGCGCAGGGCCATGGCGCGGCGCGGGTCTCCGCCGGCGTTGACGGCGATCTTGACGTCGTCCACCACGGCGACGGCGGGCGTCCAGGCGGCGGAGGCTTCGTGGTCGGAGGCGTTGACGCACCAGATGCGCTGCGCCTCGGCGTCGGCGGAGACCTGGGCGTCCACGGCGGCGTCGCCGGTGGCGGTCTGGACGAACCACACGCCGTCGACGTCGGACGCACGGTACGGGCGGGGCTCCCAGTTCAGGAGGCCGGCGCCGGCAAGTTCGGCGAGCGCCGGGCAGGCGGCCGGGGCCACGACGGTGACGCGGGCTCCGGCGTCGAGCAGCCCCTTGGTGCGCCGGGCGGCCACCGGTCCGGCGCCGACCACCAGCACGGGACGGCCGAGGAGGCGCAGCGCCGTGGGGTAAATGTCCTGAATTGCCATGCATCGACGATAGGGCGGCGTCACATAGCGGAACAACGGTGCGGCAACACCAGTTCACGCAAGGTAACGCCGCGTCACATAATGGCAATCGCCGCTCCTGATCTGCGGCGGCCGGGGGCACCCCTATTTCACGGCGATGAGTTCGATCAGCTTGATGTCGGGATCCTTGGCGAGCAGGGCCGGACCGTGTTCGCCGAGGGCGGCGGGGATGGCGCCGCTGAGGTGGGCCTGACGGTCCTCCTCGGTATCGAAGGTGTCGAAGATGCCGAAGGTGTTCTCGTTGACCCGGAAGGCATACCAGGTGCGCGTTCCGGGCTCGTTGAGCACGATTTCGCGCCCTCCGTTCAGGAAGTCCCAGACGTCCTGTTCCTTCCCCGCTTTGGCTTCGACCAGGGCCAGCACGCCAAATTTTGCTGCCACAGCGACCTCCTAGGAATCGGGCTTTGCATCAGCCGTGGAAGGGGCCGCAACCCGGCCTCTAGGCGTGAGTGTAGGCCCGTGCCTGTACCCGGGCAAGGAGCCATCGAAAAAGGAACGCGGGGTTACTTACGGCCCATAAACCAATGGAAATATGGGCCGTAAGTAACCGCGCGTTGCTTTGGAGGGGCTGGGGGCTGGCCTAGCGGGTGCTGCCGGCCAGGAGGCCGCGGCGGCGGAGCAGCCGCTTTTCAACCGGCGCGAACACGAGCAGCTCGATCAGGATTCCGACGGCGAGGATCAGCAGGATGGCGGACATGACGATGGTCATGTCGGACAGGACGCGGCCCTGGTCCAGCATGGAGCCCAGACCGAAGCCGATGGTGCCGCCGACGGCGATGATTTCCGCCGCCATGAGCGAGCGCCAGGAGAACGCCCAGCCCTGCTTGAGGCCGCCGAGGTACCCGGGCAGGGCCGCCGGCAGGATGATCTGCAGGGCCAGCTGGAGACGGGACGCACCCAGGACCTTCCCGACGCTGCGGTACTGCGGCGGAATCTGGTCCACACCGGAGATCAGGCCGTTGATGATCGAGGGAATCGCACCCATGAACACCACGAAATACACGGTGGCATCCGTGATCCCAAACCAGAGAATAGCGGCCGGCACCCAGGCCACCGACGGCAGGACCTGCAGCCCGGAGATCAGCGGCCCGAAAGCGCGCCGCAGCGGTGCCACCTGGGCCAGCACCAGACCCACCGGCGTCGCGATCACCACGCTGATCAGGAAGCCCACGACACCGCGCTGCAGCGAGGTCCAGACGGCCTCTTGAAGCTTGCCCTCGCCCCACAGGATTCCGACCTGGCCGATGACATCCAGGGGGCCGGGCACGACGTCGCGCCGCTTGAAGCCGAGGGAGACGTACAACTGCCAGAGGATGATCAGCACCGCGAGCGCGGCCACCGGCAGCAGGATCCGGCTCCAGTCGATGCGGACCTTGCGGATGGAGTCAGACTGCAGGGAGTCGAGGCCCGCTTCGAGCTCGCGGAGATCTTCCTTGCCGGTGGAGGAACGGGTCAGGGCGGCGTGGACCTTGCGGGTCTCGGCCCGTGCTTCCGCCACGGGAAGCTGGTTACTTGGCATGGCGGCGGATCTCCTCGCGTAGCCGGGTGGTGATTTCGCCGGTGAGCTGGCCGGCCAGCCCGGCGTCGGTGCGGTGCTCTTCGCTGACGTGCCATTCCCGCACCACGCGGCCGGGCCGGGAGGAGAGCAGCAGGACGCGCTGGCCAAGCCGGACGGCCTCGCGGACGTTGTGGGTGACAAAGACGATGGTCCGGCCGGTTTCCTTCCAGATCCGTTCCAGCTCGTCATGGAGCAGGTCCCGCGTAATCGCGTCCAGGGCCGCGAACGGCTCGTCCATGAGCAGCAGCTGGCGGTCCTGGGCCAGCGACCGGGCCAGGGAGACGCGCTGGCGCATCCCGCCGGAGAGTTCGTGGGGCCGTTTGTCCCCCGCACCGCCCAGGTGCACCAGGTCCAGCAGCTCCCCCGCCCGGACCCGGCGGTCGGCTTTCCCCACCCCGCGCAGCTTCAGGGCCAGCTCGATGTTCTCCCGCGCGGTCAGCCAGGGAAACAGTGCCGCGTCCTGGAACATGAAGGCGGCGCCGTCGCTGGGCACTTCCAGGGCGCCCGACGTCGGGGCCTCCAGTCCCGCCATGATGTTGAGCAGGGTGGACTTGCCGCAGCCGGAGGCACCGAGCAGGGCGACGAACTCGCCCTGCCCGATGGTGGCGTTGACGTCGTCCAGCACCGGGGCGCCGGCGCCGAAGCGCTTGCCCAGGTGTTCCAGTACGACTGGCATGGTCTGGTCCTTACTGTTGTGGCGGATGGCTGGGGGCCCGGACGCTAGTCCTTGCCGAGCCCCTCGGCGGAGATCTTCTTGCCGGCCGCACTCTCGCTCAGAACGCTGTTGAGCGCCGTGAGGTCGAAGATGCCGTTGATGTCGGCCTGCTTGGTGGTGCCGGCGTCGACGCCGTCCTGGAGCAGTTTCCTGTACGTCCCTGCGAGCGGGTCGGTGGTGAAGACGATGTTCTTCAGGGACCGGTCGATGACGTCGGCCGGCAAGGCCTTGCCTGCGGCAGCCTTGAGTCCGTCGTTGAGCACGGTGGCTTTCTCGGCGGCGGACGCCGCGTTGAGCCAGTCCACGGATTCGACATGGCCCTTCAGCAGCGCCTGCACCGTGGCAGGGTGCTCGGCCGCGAACGTCTTGTTGACGATCAGGACAGTGGTGACGAACTCGCCCTTCTCCCACAGGTCCTTCTCGTCGACCAGGACCTTTGCGCCGGCCTGGAGCACCAGGCGGGAGGCCCAGGGCTCCGGCAGCCACGCGCCGTCGAGCTTGCCGTCCTGGAACAGCTTGAGGGTCTGGGCGTTCTCGGTCGGGTTGATCGAGACGTCGCCGCTGCCGTCCGTGGAGGTCTTGAACCCCTGCTTGCCGAGCCAGGCGCGGAGGGCCACGTCCTGGGTGCCGCCGAGCTGCGGCGACGCGAGCGTCTTGCCCTTGAGGTCGGCCGCCGAGTTGATGCCAGGCTTGACCACCAGCTGCGCTCCGCCGGCCGCGGCGCCGGCGATGATGCTGATGGACTGGCCGTTGCTCTTGACATAGGAGTTGATGGCCGGGTTGGGGCCGATGTAGGTGGCGTCGATGGCGCCGGCGTTCAGGGCCTCGATCGCGGCCGGGCCGGCGTTGAACACCTGCGTGCTGAGCTTGGTCGCCCCGAGGTCCTTGGCGATGAACCCCTTGTTGACACCCACCAGGGCCGGGGCGTGGGTGATGTTGCCAAAGTAGCCGAGCCTGAGTTCCGTGGCCGGGCCGGCGTCCGCCGCTGCCGCTGCGGGGGCTGTTTCGGGGCTGCGGGACAACGAGGATGCAACGGCAGCGCCGGCGCCGATCAGGAGCACGAGGCCCGCGACCAGGGCGATCTCCAGGGTGCGCTTGCGTTTGGGTTTGCCGGTCTCGCCGGCGACGATCCGGGTGGTGCCGGGCTGTGTGCCGGGCCCGGGGTTTTCGGGGGTGTGTGACATGGGTGAAGTCCTGTTCTGGGGTGTGTGCGGAAGGGCCGGGCGGATGGTCAGCGCCGGCGACATCGCCCCTGGAAGTCCCTGCGGGGGAGGCCGGGGAACCGTTCCTGTGTCTTCATTCATTCACCATAGGGAGTGTCATATTCGGGGTTCAACGGCCCGGAAACCGGGGGTCACGCGGGTTCACGCAGCGTCACATTCGGCCCCAAAAGACGGCAGCTTGTTTCCCGGACAGCCGCCCAGGGCGACCGACCGGGGAACAAGCTGCGCCCGTGTGGCACGTGGCCTAGATCGAGTAGCGCTCGTCCTCGTGGTCGCCGGGGTGGTCGTTGACCAGGCCTGCGGCGAGGGTGTTGCCGTCGAGCGGGTCGATCACGAGGAACGCCCCGGTGCGGCGGTGGTGCAGGTAGTTCTCCAACGGCAGCGGCGCGGCGAGCCGGAGCTGCGCGTGCCCGATGTCGTTGAGCTCCAGGGTGGTGGTCGGCTCCAGGCCGAAGCTGGCGAGGTCGAGCCTGCCTGTCACGTTCCGGACCAGGGCCTGGACCGTGCGGGTGCCGTGCTTGACCAGGACCTTGGAGCCCTCCCGGAGCGGCTTGGGCGAGAGCCAGCACAGAGCGGCGTAGAGGTCTGCACTGCTTTCACGCACGGTCCCCGCCGCCGCGATCGTGTCACCGCGGGCGACGTCGAACTCATCGGCCAGGCGCAGGGACACGGACTGCGGGGCGGCCGCCTCGGCGAGCTCGCGGCCCGCGAAGTCGATCCCGGTGATGGTGGTGGTGCGCGGGGCCTGGCCCGGGGTCAGGATGCTGACCTGGTCCCCCAGTTTCACGGAGCCTTCGGTGATCTGGCCGGCGTAGGCACGGTAGTCGCGGTAGGCCTCGGGATCGAGGCCGCCGGCGATGGCGTCCGGAGCCAGCGCGCCCTGCGGCCGGATCACCAGTTGGACCGGGAAACGGAAGCTTTCGAGGTGGCTTTCGAGTTCGTCGGCGGCCGGCAGCGTCTCCAGGACCTCCAGGAGCGCCGGGCCGTCGTACCACGGGGTCCGCTCCGAGCGGTCCACCACGTTGTCGCCGTCGAGGGCCGAGACGGGGATGACCCGGAGATCGGCGACGCCGTCGGAACCGAGCCCGAGCTCGCGCCCGACCTGCTGGACGTCCGCCTCGATCCCGCGGAACACGTCCTCGCTGAAGTCCACGAGGTCGATCTTGTTCACGGCGACGATCACGTGTGCCACGCGCAGCAGCTGCAGCACGGACAGGTGCCGGCGGGTCTGCTCGAGGACACCCTTGCGGGCGTCGATGAGCACGACGACGGCGTCCGCGGTGGACGCGCCGGTCACCGTGTTCTTGGTGTACTGGACGTGCCCGGGGCAGTCCGCGAGGATGAAGCTGCGCCGGTCCGTGGCGAAGTAGCGGTAGGCGACATCGATTGTGATGCCCTGCTCGCGCTCCGCGCGCAGGCCGTCGGTCAGCAGGGCGAGATCGATCGCTTTTGTGCCGGTGGCCCCTTCACCGCCGAACCCGCGGTCCGCCGAGGTGCGGGCGACGGCGTCGAGCTGGTCGGCGAGGATCGCCTTCGAGTCGTGCAGGAGCCGGCCCACCAGGGTGGACTTGCCGTCGTCGACGGAGCCTGCGGTGGCGAAGCGGAACAGCGTGGTGGGCAGCGCCGCGGCAACGAGGTCCGGGCCCGGGAGAAACGTTTCCGTGCTCATTAGAAATAGCCGTCCTTCTTGCGGTCTTCCATGGCGGCCTCGGAGATGCGGTCATCGGCCCGGGTGGCGCCACGTTCGGTGATGGTCGAGGCGGCAACCTCAATGACGACGTCGCGCACCGTGGCGGCGGCCGATTCCACGGCGCCGGTGCAGGACATGTCGCCGACAGTCCGGTAGCGGACGGTCTTGGTGATGACTTCCTCGTGCTCGCGCGGCTGGGAGACCTCGCCGACGGCGCGCCACATGCCGTCGCGGGCGAAGACTTCGCGGTCGTGGGCGTAGTACAGGCCCGGCAGCTCGATGTTCTCGCGCTCGATGTAGCGCCACACGTCCAGTTCGGTCCAGTTGCTGATGGGGAACGCGCGGACGTGCTGGCCTACCGTGTGCCGGCCGTTGTAGAGGTTCCACAGCTCGGGCCGCTGGTTGCGGGGGTCCCACTGGCCGAACTCGTCGCGCAGGCTCAGGATCCGCTCCTTGGCCCGGGCCTTGTCCTCGTCGCGGCGGCCGCCGCCGAAGACGGCGTCGAACTTGTTGCGCTGGATCGCATCCAGCAGCGGGACGGTCTGCAGCGGGTTCCGGGTCCCGTCGGCACGCTCGGCCAGCTCACCGGAGTCGATGAACTCCTGGACGGAGCCGACGACGAGCTTCAGGCCCAGCCGTTCCACGGTGCGGTCGCGGAAGTCGATGACCTCGGGAAAGTTGTGGCCGGTGTCCACGTGCAGCACCGGGAAGGGCACCTTGCCGGGCCAGAAGGCCTTCGTGGCCAGGTGCAGCATCACCACGGAATCCTTGCCGCCGGAGAACAGCAGCGCAGGCTTCTCAAACTCGGCGACCACCTCGCGGATGATGTGAATGGCCTCGGACTCAAGGGTGTCGAGGCTCGAGAGGCGTGAACCTGCGACGCCGATTGCCGCCCCCGCCCCTGCGCCGCGCGGCTGATCTTCGATCAGCCCAGCGCGCGGCTCCGACAGGCCCGATGCCACTCCCTGGGCGGCAATCGGCGTCTCAGCTGCGTCGTTGTCCAGCACCGACAGCTCCAGGTCCTCGTTGGTGATTTGAGTTCTCATACGTGTAGTCCGCATTCTGTCTTGTCGGTTCCTGCCCAGCGTCCGGCGCGGGGGTCGTCGCCGGGCGCCACCTTGCGGGTGCAGGGCTGGCAGCCAATGGACGGGTAGCCCTGCGAAAGCAGCGGGTTGACGGGAAGAAGGTTGTCGTCGGAATACTGCACCAGCTGGTCGAAAGTCCAGGCCGCCACCGGGTTGACCTTGACCAGGCCGTTGGCCTCGTCCCAGGCGATCAGCGGCGTGTTGGTGCGGGTGGGCGCCTCGTCGCGGCGGACTCCGGTGAACCAGAGCTCGTAGCCGGCCAGGGTGCGGCGCAGCGGCGCCACTTTGCGCAGGGCGCAGCACTGGGCGGGGTCGCGGGCGAAGAGGTCCTTGCCCAGGAGCCGGTCCTGCTGCTCCACGGTGTTCTCCGGCAGCACGTCCACGACGTTGACGCGCAGGTTGGCCGCGACCTCGTCGCGCGTCGCGTGCGTCTCCGGGAAGTGGTAGCCGGTCTCCAGGAACAGGACGTCGACGCCGGGGAGCTCGTCCGCGACCAGCGCCGGGAGGACCGCATCCGCCATGGAGCAGGCGACGGCGACAGTCGGCAGTTCGAAATTGCGGGCCACCCAGGCAATGACGTCGCGGGCCGGGGCGTCCCAGCCGAGCTCGGCGGCGCCGGCCTCGGCGAGGGCCTTGAGCTCGTCGTGGGAACGGAGTGCTGCAGTCACTGCAGGTCACCCTCTTCCGCGGCGAAGGCCCACTCGGCGAAGCTCTGGCCCTCGGAGCGGTCGGCGACGAACTTGCGGACCACGCGTTCCACGTAGTCGGGCAGCTCCTCGGCCGTGACCTTCAGGCCGCGGACGGTGCGGCCGAGGCCTGCCTCCTCGCGGCTGTCGGACGCGAGCCCGCCGCCGAGGTGGACCTGGAAGCCCGGGGTGGGGTCGCCGTCGGGCGTTGGCAGCATCATGCCTTTGAGGCCGATGTCCGCCGTCTGGATCCGGGCGCAGGAGTTGGGGCAGCCGTTGATGTGCAGGGACAGCGTCTGGGGCAGCTGCTTGCTCTCGGCGAGATCGGCCAGCCGGCGCTCCAGCTCGGCAACCGCCGTCGCCGCGGTCACCTTCGTTTCCACGATGGCGAGCTTGCAGAACTCGATGCCGGTGCAGGCGATGGTGCCGCGCCGGAACACGGACGGGCGGGCGGACAGGCCCAGCGCGTCGAGCTCGGCCACGAGCGGGTCCACCTCATCCTTGGGCACGTCGAGTACCACGAGCTTCTGGTGCGGGGTGGTGCGCAGGCGCTGCGAGCCGCGGGCCTCCAGGGTGTCCGCGAGCTTGACCAGCTGGCTGCCGGAGAGGCGGCCGGCCAGCGGGGTGGCGCCGATGAAGAACTTGCCGTCCTTTTGTTCGTGCACGCCGATGTGGTCGCCGGGCGTGGAGGGCTTCGGGGCGGCCGGGCCGTCGGCGAGTTTGTAGCCGAGGTATTCGTCCTCGAGGACCTGGCGGAACTTCACCGGCCCCCAGTCGGCCAGCAGGAACTTCAGGCGGGCCTTGGTGCGCATGCGCCGGTAGCCGTAGTCGCGGAAGATGCTGGTGACGCCGAGCCACACGTCGGCGGCCTGGTCCGGCCGGACAAAGGCGCCGAGGCGCTTGCCCAGCATGGGGTTGGTGGAGAGCGCGCCGCCCACCCAGAGGTCATAGCCGATGCCGAGTTCGGGGTGGACCAGGCCCACCAGGGCGACGTCGTTGATCTCGTGCACCACGTCCTGGCTGGGGTGGCCGGTGATGGCGGTCTTGAATTTGCGCGGCAGGTTGGCCAGTTCCGGGTCGCCGATGAACCGCTCGGCGAGTTCCTGGATCAGCGGCGTGGGATCGATGATCTCGTCCTTGGCGATGCCCGCCACCGGGGAGCCGAGGATGACGCGGGGCACGTCGCCGCAGGCTTCCGTGGTGGACAGTCCCACGCCTTCGAGCCGGCGCCAGATTTCGGGCATGTCTTCGACCCGGATCCAGTGCAGCTGGATGTTCTGGCGGTCCGTGAGGTCGGCCGAGTCGCGGGCGAAGTCCACGGAGATCTGGCCGATGACGCGCAACTGCCCGGTGGTGAGCGCACCGCCGTCGATCCTGACGCGGAGCATGAAGTATTTGTCTTCGAGCTCGTGCGGCTCAAGCGTGGCGGTCTTGCCGCCGTCGATCCCGGGTTTGCGCTGGGTGTAGAGCCCCCACCAGCGGAAGCGGCCGTGCAGGTCGGTGCCGTCGATCGAGTCGAAGCCGTGCTTGGAGTAGACGGACTCAATACGCTCGCGGACGTTGAGGCCGTTGTCTTCCTGTTTCCAGGTCTCGTTGGCGTTCAGCGGCGTGGTGCCGTCCACTTTCCACTGGCCGTGCGGCTTTGCGGCCGGGCGGGGAGGGCGCTTGGTGCGGCCGGCGGCAGCCTCGTCCGTGGACGCTCCGGCTAGAGCTGTATCAGTCATGCATCGACTGTAGGGGCGGCCGTAATCCCGTCACAAAGGGTCAGAAACGGGGAGTCACCTAGGGCAACATTTCGTCACGAACCGCCGAAAACCCTTGAAGTCGCCCTGCAGCTGTGCATCTGCGCGGACCGTCAGGGCCGGGGCTGCCGGGCCCCGGCCAGCGCCGCGTCGTAGCGTTCCAGGGCAATTTCGGCGAGGACCGGGGAGGGAAGCAGCGGCGCCGTCACCAGGTCCGCGCCGGCCTTGGCCAGCTGGTCATGGAAGAAGCCGGGCGCCAGGAGATACGAGGCGATGACGACGCGGCCGCCAAGGTCCACCGCTCCGGCCGACTCCCCCGCGCCGGCACCGCCGGCGGCCTCCTCGCGGAGCATGGCGACGGCGTCGGGAACCGAGGGTTTGGCGGAGGCGCCGTAGGCGGCCACGATCCGGTTGGAACGCAGGGCACGGAGCTGGTCCGTGAGTTCCTCGACATTCTGTGCGGCGCTGGGATCGGAGGACCCGGCGGCGGCGAGGACCACGGCGTCGTTGTCCGTTACCCCGGCCTCGCGCAGCCGCGCATCGAGCAGCGCTGCGAGCCGCGGATCCGGCCCCAGCGGCGCCGCGGCCAGGGTGTCCGGCCGGCTCTTCACGGCGCGGGCGATGTCCACCTTGACGTGGTATCCGACGCTGAGCAGCAACGGAACCACGACGGCGGTTACCCCCGCCGGGAGGCCCGCCACGACGGCCGGCAGGTCCGGATCCTGCACGTCGACGTAGGCCTCGCGGACGTCCAGCCCGGGACGGAGCCCGGCGATGCCGTCCCGGAGCGCGTTGACCTCCGCGGCCCCGTGCGGGCTCGACGTGCCGTGGGCGCAGGCGATCAGGATGGGGGTATTCATAGCCGTTAGCGTAACCTTGGAGCCGCCCTATCCGCCCCCTTGCAACCGACCGGGACGCTTCATGACCTTCTCCTTCAGCCTTGTCCTGGTCTGGCTTGACCTCGCCGGTGTGTTCTTCTTTGCGGTCTCCGGCTCGCTGCTCGCGGCGCGGAAGCAGTTCGACATCATCGGCTCGCTGCTCCTGGCCTCGGTGGTGAGCCTGGGCGGCGGCGTCATCCGCGACATCATCATCAACGCGGGCCCGCCCGCCGCGTTCACCAACCCGGCATATCTGGCACCGCCCCTGTTTGCCACGGTGCTGGTGTATTTCCTGTTCTCCAGCGTCCAGCGCTTCACGTCGCTGCTGATGCTGTTCGACGCCGGCGGGCTGGCCCTGTTCTGCATCACCGGCACACTGAAGGCGCTGGCCGCCGGGATGAATCCTGTGGCCGCCGTCCTGCTGGGTGTCACGACGGCGGTGGGTGGCGGCCTGCTGCGGGATATCACCGCCAACGAGGTCCCCCAGCTCTTCGACCCCAAGGATCTGTACGCTCTGCCGGCGTTCGCCGGGTCGGCGTTGACCGTGATCCTGTCCCTCACGGGGACCTTCACCGCGGTGAGCGCCTGCGCCGTCGCCGGGCTTGTCTTCGCCTTCCGGGTCACGGCCTGGCGGCGCCACTGGTACGTTCCGCTGGCGGTGCGCGGTTGGCACCGGCTGGGCCTGGACAGCGCGGAAAACGACCGCTGAGGATTAGCTAGGATAAGACCATGACTGACATGTTCCTCGAGAAATTCCGCGCGCTTGTCCCGAAGTATCTCGAAGACGAATGGCAGGAAGAAGATGGCCTCCCGGCCGAGGAGCTCGACGCCGCCCTCGCCGAACACCAGTTCCAGGTCCCGATGGTCCTGCGCGAGTTCTACCTGGCAGTCGGCGGCTGCGAGGACATCATGGAGGCCTACCACTACTTCTGGGACCCCGAAGAGCTCGAAGTGGATGATGAGGGCTTCCTCATGTTC
>NZ_JBFTZW010000089.1:0-12200 GCF_056406555.1 Arthrobacter sp. P1_B4 | reverse complement strand
GTCTTGGAACCTGTCTGCTGTGATTGTGCCAGCCGGCCGGTTCCCTTTCATTTGTGACTACTACATTGGGGTCTGCTTCTGGGAAACAAGGTTTACCTTAGCGAACCACTAATACATGCTCCACCTTGCCATGGCGTTTGTGGAGCGCTTGTGTCCAGTGTCACGCGCCTTTGTGGCCGGGAAGGCATCGGCGCCCCGGCCACAAAGCCGCGATGCGCGCTAGACGGTCTTGGCGAGGATGTCCTCGACGTAGGCCACCAGGGTGCGGACGGTGCTGCCCGTGCCCTGTTTGTGGTTGTAGCCGTAGGGGCTGCCGTTGTTGAACGACGGGCCGGCGATGTCGATGTGCGCCCACGGGATCTGTTCCCCGTCCTTGCCCTTGCCGACGAACTCGCGCAGGAAGACGGCCGCGGTCATCATGCCGCCGTGGCGTTCGCCGATGTTGGCGATGTCGGCGACCTGGGAGTCGAGGCTGGCCCGGAGTTCTTCCGGCAGCGGCATGGGCCAGACGAGCTCGCCGGCCCGGTCCGCGGCGGTCTTGATGGCGCCGGTGAGGGAGTCGGAACCCATCACGCCGGCGGTGCGGTCGCCCAGGGCAATGAGCTGGGCGCCGGTGAGGGTTGCGACGTCGATGATGGCGTCCGGGAATTCCTGGCTGGCGGCGACGATGCCATCGGCCATGACCAGGCGCCCCTCGGCGTCGGTGTTGAGGACCTCAACGGTCTTGCCGCCGAACATCGTCAGAACGTCTGCCGGGCGCTGTGCAGCGCCGGAGGGCATGTTCTCGGCGATGCAGAGCCACGCGGTCGCCTTGACGGGCAGCCCGAGGCCCGCGAGGGCCAGGACGGTGTTGAGGACGACGGCGGCACCCGCCATGTCGGACTTCATGTCGCCCATGCCCAGGGCCGGCTTGATGGAGATGCCGCCCGTGTCAAAGGTGATGCCCTTGCCCACGAGGGCGATCTTGGCCGTGGCCTTCGCCGGGGCGTATTCGACCTTTACGAGGCGCGGCTGCCGGGTGGAGCCCTTGCCGACGCCGAGGATGCCGCCGAAGCCCTCCTTCTCAAGACGCTTCTCGTCCCAGACGGTCACCTTCACCGGCAGGCCCTTGGACAGTTCCTTGGCGGCGTCGGCGAAGGACTCGGGGTAGAGGTGGCTCGGCGGCTGGTTGACCAGCGTGCGGGTCGCGTTCACGGCCGTGCCGATCAGGGATGCCCGGTTCAGGACCGGCGCCAGCGCCTTGTCCGTGGCGAAGTCGGTGCGGATGATGACGTTCTTCACCGGGTCCTTGAGCCCGTCCTTGGAGGACCGGAACTCCGTGTAGGAGTAGGCGCCCATCGCGGCGCCCTCGGCGACCGCCGCGACCTCGGCCAGGGTGGTCGTGGGCAGGGCAAGGGTGACGGTGGCGACGCCGGCCAGCTGGCGGACGGCCGAGCCGGCGGCGCGGCGCAGTGCCTCCTCGGAGAGCGGCTGCGTGGCCGAAAGCTTGCCGACGCCGGCGAGCAGCAGGATGGTCGCTCCCGCCTCGGGCAGGCCGGGCAGCCGGTTAGCCTGGTCCGCCGCGCCGGTGATGCCAAGAACGCTCAGTGATTCCGCCAGGGCCTCCGCGGCCTTGGCCGTCAGCGGATTGTCGAGCAGAACGGGGCCGTCAGGACCCTGTCCGACGCCGATGACGAGGGCATCGCTGGGGGACTTCTTCAAATCCCCTGCGACTGCACTAAGTTTGACTTCACTATTCTTGACCACGAGGACAGTCCTCAATTCTCTGTGATGGTTCTCGGTGATATTCGGCAGGAACTGCATGTTTGGCGTCCTGCCACGGATCCCGGGGCGCCGTCGGTTTGGGACGCAACCCGGTGTCTGCAAAACAGGCCCTAGGGCCATCACCGATCGTAGTCTCTCGACCGTGCGGAAATTCAATCGAATGAGAGCTGGAGCACACCCCGGGCAGGAATTAGCCCGGGTGCCGGGGCGTTGTATTGGTAGAGACGCTGCGGAGCGGTGAGTGCTCCATGGGACTGGCCGGGAGGATCTGCCTGACTGGCCGTTCCGCCAGGCACCGCCCGAATGGCGGACTGCGCCCCGCTTCTCCCACCGCCGCCATCGTGAAAGGAACACGCCGTGATTGAACGGATTTCCGGCTCTTTGCTGGATCCCCAGTCGCTCTATATCCGTGATGACGCGCTGTTCTCCAGCACCGAACTGCGCGGACTCAACCTCGTCATGGGGTTCACCGGCTTCGCCGACGCGGGCCACGTGGTCCGGCAGATCACCGCTGAACTGCTGGACACGCTCGATGCCGAGATGATCGCCGAGTTCGACGCCGACCAGCTGATCGACTACCGGTCCCGGCGCCCGCAGGTCAGTTTCGTCGAGGACCACCTGCAGGACTACCAGGCACCGAGCCTGGCGCTCTACCGGCTGGTCGACGGACTGGGCAGTCCGTTCCTGCTCCTTGCCGGGTTCGAGCCGGACCTGCAATGGGAGCGCTTCGCGCGCGCCGTCGTCGGTCTCGTCGAGGAGCTCGACGTCAACCTCGTCACTTGGATCCATTCGATCCCGATGCCCGTTCCCCACACCCGGCCGGTCGGTGTGACCGTGCACGGCAACCGGCCGGAGCTGATCGAGGGAATCTCTGTCTGGAAGCCCACAGTGGAGGTGCCGGCCGCGGTGGGCCACATCCTGGAGCTGCGGCTGACGGAGGCCGGCCGGAACATCGCCGGCTATGTGATCCATGTGCCGCACTACCTGGCCGAAGCCGAATACCCCACAGCCGCCGTCGCCGGGCTCGAGTACCTGGGCGCGGCAACGTCGCTCATGCTGCCGACCGACCGTCTGCGCGAGGCGGGACGCGAGGTGGGCCGGCAGATTGCCGAGCAGATCGAGGCATCCGAGGAGGTCCAGCAGGTGGTCTCACGGCTGGAGGCCCGGTACGACGAAARGGCCGAGGGGACGGTCCGGAGGTCGCTGCTGGCAGACGAGAACGACCAGCTGCCCAACGCCGACGCTCTTGGTGCCGCCGTCGAGGCGTACCTGGCCCGTAAAGAACCCGGCGAATAAATACTATTTATCCTAAGCCGGGCATAATGGGGGAGTGACCTCTCCCCGCGCCTGGCTGATCTGGATCGTCGGGATCTTCGCCTATCTCGTGGCGGTCAGCCAACGGACCTCCTTCGGGGTGGTCGGCCTGGAGGCAACGGAACGCTTCCACGCCAGTGCCGCGGAGATCTCCTTCTTCACCGTGCTGCAGCTGCTGGTTTATGCGGCGCTGCAGATTCCCGTGGGCATTCTGGTGGACCGGTTCGGCTCCCGCGCGATGCTCGCGGGCGGTGGTGTCCTGATGGGACTCGGCCAGCTTCAGCTGGCGTTTGCCGACAACATTCCCGGCGGAGTCCTGGGACGTGTCCTGGTGGGCGCCGGTGACGCCATGACGTTTATTTCCGTCATCCGGCTCATCCCGCTCTGGTTCGCCCCGGGGCGCGTCCCCCTCCTGACGCAGCTGACCGGCATGTCCGGCCAGCTCGGCCAGCTCTTCAGCGTGGTGCCGTTCGCCATGATCCTGCACTCCGCGGGGTGGACTCCCGCCTTCCTGACGCTCGCCGCGATGTCCGGCCTCGCCGTCGTGCTGGTGCTGATCCTGCTCCAGGACCTTCCGCCCGGGCACTCCGCACCGGCACAGTCCCAGGGGCTGCGCGCCACCGGCATTTCGCTGGGACACGCCTGGCGGCAACCCGGGACCCGGCTCGGGCTGTGGAGCCACTTCACCGTCCAGTTCAGCGGCACCGTTTTTGCCATGACGTGGGGCTACCCTTTCCTGATTTCCGCCGAGGGACTGGACCGCGGCACGGTCTCGGCCCTCATGGCGCTGTACGTCGCCGGCGCCATCGCCGCCGGACCCCTGATGGGCCGATTCGTTGCCCGGCATCCGCTGCGGCGCTCCACTATGGTGCTGTTCATTTCCGGATGCACCGCTGCCGCCTGGGCGGCGGTTCTGCTGGTGCCGGGACGCGCGCCGCTCTGGCTCCTGGCTGCGCTGGTGGTGACCCTCGCCGTCGGCGGCCCCGGTTCCATGATCGGCTTCGATTTCGCCCGGACCTTCAACCCGGCCCACCGGCTCGGCACCGCCACCGGGATCGTCAACGTGGGCGGCTTCATCGCCGCGCTCGTGTCCATTTACCTGATCGGGCTGGTACTCGACGTCCTGCATGCCACCGGGTTCTCGCAGGGGGAGCTCTACGGCCTGGATCCGTTCCGCGTGGCCCTGAGCGTGCAGTTCCTGCTGCTGGCCGGGGGAGCAGGAGCCATCGTGGTGACCCGGCGGAAGGTCCGGCGCCAGATGGCGGCCCAGGGAGTCATGGTTCCGCCGCTGCTCAAGTCCCTGGCCGAGCAGCGCAGGCTGGTCGCGGAGCGCCGCCGCACGCCCTGAACCAGCTGTTGGCCGGTATGGGCTCCGTCTGCCGGCGATTGTCATCACGCGTTCGTGCCTTGTGCGTCCAGTCACTGTTGCTTCTCCACGGACGGCTATCCCCGGTCGGCTATCCACCCTCGTTTATCCACATAGCGCAACCCGGTACTGTCGCCGGGGACGCGGCCGCCGCGAAGCTGGGCTTATGACAGCTCCCGATCACCTGAGAATCACCGGCCCCGAAGACATCCTGGGCTTCATCCCGCACTCCCTCGGCTACTGGCCGGAAAACAGCCTCGTGGCCATGACCTTGCAGGGCAAACGTCTCGGAGCCACCTTGCGGGTCGACCTCCCCGTGCCCGGAGGCGGCTCAGGCCGGAGCGACATGCTGGCCGGTTTCGCACGAAATGTCGTGGCCTATCTGCAGGCGGACGACGCGGCCGACGGTTCGCTGCTGGCCTACTTCACTGACGCCGACGCCGACGCCGACACGGAGACGGACAGCGCCGGCGACGGCCATGCGTGGGCGGACCTGCTCAAAGAACTCGAGCTTGCCCTTGAGGCAGCCGGATTGCCCTTGAGGGATGCCTGGATTATCGGTACTGAGTTCTGGCGCAACGCGCACTGCAGCGACCCGGACTGCTGTGGGATGCCCGGCCGTCCGGTCGAGCAGATCAGGAACAGCAGGCTCAACGCCGAGATGGTCTACCGCGGCAGCAGCGTCGGCGCGGTCCCCGGCGCCCAGGGGACCACCCCGGCGCCGCTGCCAGTGGACCCCGCGGTAAGCCTCGCCGAGTGCGGCTGGGCGGAGCAATTCTCCCCGCGACGGCGGGACCGGGCCCAATTCGACCAGGTCCTCGATGTCTGGACGATCGCCATGCACGCCGCCATTGGCCGGGAGTGCCTTCCGGTCCCCACCCCGGGTGACGTGGCTAGGGGTGCCGTCCCCGACGCCGGAACCACCGACGCCGGAACCACCGACGCCGGAACCACCGACGCCGGAACCACCGACGCCGGAACCACCGGCTCCGGGACGCCCGACGCCGGGACCACCGGCTCCGGGACGCCCGATCCCTGGACCATTGGCCGGCCGCTTCAGCTCTCACCGGAACTCGCCGGCTACCTGCGGGCCAGCCTGTGCATTCCGTCATGGCGGGATGCGGTCCTGGTGATGGCGGCCGCCGGACGGTCCGCGGCCGAACGCGGCGCCGAGGACTTCGGTATCTTCGACCCAGACCCCGGGTCCGCCGCTTTCCCCGATAACACGCCCGCCTCACGGCCCCGACCGACGCCCAGCCCCCTGCCGGGTCCAATGTCCGGCCCCGCTTCCCGGTCCAGGACCGCTCCGCGGATGCCCCTGCCGGTGGCACCCGGCAGCGGCGGGTCCGCCGCCGGCACCGTGCCTGCAGCCGGAGCTGTTCCCGGTTACGGGGAAGTCCTGCTCGGACTGGCGCCGTCGGTCCCGGACTGGACCCTGATGGTCGGGCTCGAGCGGGTCCTGGAACGGCTCGGCCGTCTTGGTGACGGGGAGGCAACGGCAGCCGCCGTGACGGCGCGGGGCTGGATCGAATGGTGCCGTGGCCGCGGCTCCTACGCCGACGCGCTCTACCGTCAGGCCTTGCAGGGCCACCCGGGATACAGGCTCGCGGAACTGCTGGCAGAGCTTGGCCGGCGCGGCACCCTTTGCGGCTGGGCTGCCAGGCGGGAGGCGGCCTGGCAGAAGTTTGCCCCGGACGCCGCATGAGTTCCTGACGCAGCGGGCGAAGCCGCCGCGATATCGTCGACCCGGCGTCGCGAAAGGCACCCGGCCTGAAAACCGTGAGACAATGGTTGCCGAGACCCGGTTGGGTCCGTGTATCAAGTGCCCTAAATGATCCTTGGAAACGGGGAACATTAAGGCCGCGCCAGCAGTTCTACTTAGTGGCTCTGCTGGTCGTGGTTGCACCTGATGTTGAACACGGACTTGACAGGGTCATAGTGGTGTTGCCCGTATGGTGATTCCGCAGACCGCAGCTAGAAAGGTTTTCAGTGACCCCGTCTTCCGCGAAGAAGGAACCCGCCGACCAGGCCGAATTGTCCCCTGAGGAGAAGAAGGCGGCGACCAACGCCAAGCGCGCCGCTACGCGCGCAGCCAACAAGGCTGTCAAGGACGCCGCTTCCGCAGAGGGTGGCGACACAGTCGCCAAGCCTGAGCCCAAGAAGCGCGGGCCCAAGCCCGGCGCGAAAGCCGCGGCAGAAGCCGCCGGCAACTCTGCCAGTACGTCTGACGATGACGTCGACGCCGAAGAGGATCTCGACGACATCACGCCGGACGCCGCCGAGCTCGGCGACGAAGTAGAAGGCGAGGAAGTCGCCGGCAAGGCCGCGGCCACCACCGGCTCCGGCTTCGTCTACTCCGACGCCGACGACGACGACGCTCCGGTGCAGCAGGTTATGTCTGCCGGCGCCACCGCCGACCCCGTCAAGGACTACCTGAAGCAGATCGGCAAGGTCGCCCTGCTGAATGCTGAACAGGAAGTAGACCTGGCCCTGCGGATCGAGGCCGGTCTCTTCGCTGAAGAAAAGATCGCCGCCGACGACGGCACTATGGACCCGAAACTCAAGCGCGAGCTCGAATTCGTCATCCACGACGGCAAACGGGCCAAGAACCACCTGCTGGAGGCCAACCTCCGCCTCGTCGTCTCGCTGGCCAAGCGCTACACCGGCCGCGGCATGCTGTTCCTGGACTTGATCCAGGAAGGCAACCTGGGCCTGATCCGTGCGGTCGAGAAATTCGACTACACCAAGGGCTTCAAGTTCTCCACCTACGCCACCTGGTGGATCCGCCAGGCGATCACCCGCGCCATGGCCGACCAGGCCCGCACCATCCGCATCCCGGTGCATATGGTGGAAGTCATCAACAAGCTGGCCCGCGTCCAGCGCCAGATGCTGCAGGACCTCGGTCGCGAACCCACCCCGGAGGAGCTGGCTCTCGAACTCGACATGACCCCGGAAAAGGTCGTGGAGGTCCAGAAGTACGGCCGCGAGCCCATCTCGCTGCACACCCCGCTTGGCGAGGACGGCGACTCCGAATTCGGCGACCTCATCGAGGACTCCGAAGCCGTGGTTCCCGCGGATGCCGTGAGCTTCACCCTGCTGCAGGAACAGTTGCACTCGGTGCTGGACACGCTCTCCGAGCGCGAAGCCGGCGTGGTAGCAATGCGCTTCGGCCTGACCGACGGCCAGCCGAAGACTTTAGACGAAATCGGCAAGGTCTACGGTGTGACGCGTGAGCGCATCCGCCAGATCGAATCCAAGACCATGTCCAAGCTGCGGCACCCGTCGCGCTCACAGGTCCTGCGCGACTACCTGGACTAAGCGCCACTGGTCGCAGACCGGGTAAAGGTTCCCAGCAATGCGGGGTCGCTTCCCGCCCATCCTCACCGGAGGAACGGGCCGGAAGGGACCCCGCATTGCTTTTTGCCGCTGCAGCCGGGTGCGCGGCACCTAAGTGAACCGGCACCTGACGAACCAGCACTTAACGAATCAGGGCCCCTCCGGTATGGAGGGGCCCTGATGCAGTGGTCTCAGGTCGCCCGGAACCCTGTAGGGTGCCGGGCTGAAACCGGTGCGGTCTAGTCGACCGGAACCGGGGCCTTCTGGTGAAGGCGGTCAGTCTCATCATGCCAGTCTGAACTGAGCGGCTTGAGGGTCGGTTCTACGGCGCGTGCGTGGTGGCCGCAGAAAAGAAGCTCACCGCCGGAGGCACCGAGAACAACTCGGACATATGCCTGTGCTCCGCAACGATCGCACCGGTCTGCGGCGGTCAGTGTGCGGTCCGCAACTGCTGTTGTCATGTTCGGCCTCCTTAGTAGATCGGTATACCTATATAACCAGCATTCGTGGCCAAACCATGGCACGGATGGCCTACTTTCGCTGTCCGCGTATCACGTCTCAGTAACGGCGGGTGGCCAGAGAGCCCCCGCGGGGAGTGGCAGACCGTCGATCACCCGGGGTCCGACTAACCTAGGAAGAGCGTCAAATTCTGTGACTGCCGCCGGCGCACGCTGCGGTGGCCGTCCCGATCCTGTAAGGAGTTCACGACCCGTGGCACCCAGTTCTGATTACACCGCCCGGCACCTCTCCGTGCTGGAGGGCCTCGAGGCCGTCCGTAAGCGCCCGGGCATGTACATCGGCTCCACGGACTCCCGCGGCCTCATGCACTGCCTCTGGGAAATCATCGACAACTCCGTCGATGAGGCACTCGCCGGCTTCGGCCACGACATCAAGATCATCCTCCACGCGGACAACTCGGTCGAGATCCACGACGACGGCCGCGGCATCCCCGTGGACGTCGAACCGAAAACCGGGCTGACCGGCGTCGAGGTCGTCTTCACCAAACTGCACGCCGGCGGAAAGTTCGGCGGCGGCTCCTACACCGCTTCCGGCGGCCTTCACGGCGTGGGCGCCTCGGTGGTCAACGCGCTCTCGGCCCGTCTCGACGTCGAAGTGGACCGCGGCGGCAAGACATACAAGATGTCCTTCCGCCGGGGGGAGCCGGGCCGGTTCAAGGATCCGGGCACCAAACCGGACCCCGCGACCCTGTTCGAACCCTTCATCGACGGCTCTGTGCTCGATGTCGTGGGCAAGGCCAAGCGCGGCGTGACCGGAACCCGGATCCGCTACTGGGCGGACCGGCAGATTTTCACGCCCGACGCCAAATTCTCCTACGATGACCTCGCCGCGCGTGCCCGCCAGACCTCGTTCCTGGTCCCCGGGCTGAAGCTCACGGTCCGGGATGAACGCAGGATTGCCGGCACGCCCGGAGAATCGGGCCCGCATGAAGAGGTTTTCCACCACGACGGCGGCATCTCCGAATTTGTCGACTTCCTCGCCGCCGACCCCGCCGTCACGGATATCTGGCGCCTCCACGGTGCCGGGAAATTCAAGGAAACCGTCCCCGTCCTCGACGAAAAGGGCCACAGCCAGCTCGCGGAGGTCGAACGCGACTGTGAGGTCGACGTCGCGCTGCGCTGGGGGATCGGCTACGACAGCACGGTCCGGACCTTCGTCAACATCATTTCCACGCCCAAGGGCGGCACCCACCAGTCCGGCTTCGAGCAGGCCCTGCTGAAGACCTTCCGCAAGGCCGTGGAGACCAATGCCCGCAAGCTCAAGGCCGGCAACGACAAGATCGAAAAGGACGACATCTTCGCCGGCCTGACCGCGGTCCTGACCGTCCGGCTGGCCGAACCGCAGTTCGAGGGCCAGACCAAGGAAATCCTGGGCACCTCCGCCGTCCGGGCCATCGTGGCCAAGGTGGTGGAACAAGAGATCACCGCGAAGCTGACCTCCGCAAACCGCAACGACAAGGCCCAGTCCGCGCTGCTGCTGGAAAAGATCGTCAGCGAGATGAAGTCCCGCATCTCGGCGCGGGTCCACAAGGAAACCCAGCGCCGCAAGAATGCGCTGGAAACCTCCTCCATGCCCACCAAGCTCGCCGACTGCCGCACCGACGACGTCGGACGCTCCGAACTGTTCATCGTCGAAGGTGACTCCGCGCTCGGCACCGCCAAGCTGGCGCGGTCCTCCGACTTCCAGGCGCTCCTGCCGATCCGCGGCAAAATCCTCAACGTCCAGAAGGCCTCGGTGGGGGACATGCTCTCCAACGCCGAGTGCGCTGCCCTGATCCAGGTGGTGGGGGCTGGTTCCGGCCGCACGTTCGACATCAGCGCCGCCCGGTACGGCAAAGTGATCCTGATGACCGACGCCGACGTCGACGGCGCCCACATCCGGACCCTGCTCCTGACGCTCTTCTTCCGCTACATGCGTCCGATGATCGACGAGGGGCGCGTCTTCGCCGCCGTCCCGCCGCTGCACCGTGTGGAGGTCGTCAACGCCGGCCAGAAGGCCAACGAGATGATCTACACCTACTCCGAGGCTGAGCTCCATGTCCTGCTGGCGCGGCTCGCCAAGGAGGGCAAGCGCTACAAAGAGYCGATCCAGCGGTACAAGGGGCTGGGCGAAATGGATGCCGAGCAGCTGGCCGAAACCACCATGGACCCGCGGCACCGGACGCTCCGCAAGGTCGGGATCGAGAACGCCAAGCAGGCCGAAGAGACTTTCGACCTCCTCATGGGCTCGGACGTGGCGCCGCGCAAGGACTTCATCATTGCAGGCGCCGCCAACCTGGACCGGGAGCGCATCGACGCCTGACGTCCCGTCGGCGGGAACGGGCCCGGCGACGGAAATCTGTGCCGTCGCGGCTGCTCCGCCGGCGTCTGGTTCTCTCAACCTTTGCCCAAGGTGCTTCCGATAGCTTCATCTCACCCATGCGGGCAAGGACGCCCGGATTGGATTCCGCAGCCGAATCCAGGAGAACCCTATGAAGCAACGCCGGAATATCCGCCGCGCGGCCATCGCCGCCTCGATCGGACTGGCGGCCAGCCTTGCGCCGCCCGTACTCGCTGACAACGGAACAAACACGGCACCCCTGCGCGCTGCCGTGTCGGCAACAAACATCATGAAACACCTCGCGGCCCTCCAGGCCGTCGCGGACGCCAACGGTGGCACTCGGGCTGCCAGCACTCCGGGATACGAAGCCTCCGCCCAGTACATCGAGCGCAAGTTGTGGGCCGCCGGCTACGCCCCGGTCCGGCAAACCTTCCCCTACGAGCGCTACGACACCGTCTCGGCGTCGATGGAGCGCCTCTCGCCCTCCCCGCGAACCTACGCCTATGACGCCCCGGACGGCTTCCTCGATATGAACTATTCCGGTTCCGGCAACGTCACGGCCCCGCTGAGCGCCGTCGACATCAACCTGGCCGGCGACCGGGCCTCCACCAGCGGCTGCGAGGCAGCCGACTTCGGCGGGTTCACGGCGGGCAACATCGCCCTGATCCAGCGCGGCACCTGCACCTTCCGGATCAAGGCGGACAACGCCGCCGCGGCCGGGGCGGCAGGCGTCATCATCTTCAACCAGGGCAATGCGGACCCGGCGGACGAGCGCTTTGCCCTCTTCGGCGGCACGCTGGACGCGCCTCAGGCAGGTATCCCGGTGGTCAGCACCAGCTTCGCCACCGGCGCCGAACTCGCCGGGCTGAACGGCGTGAGCATGCACCTCGCCGTGAACTCCACCGTCACCAAGCTGACCTCGTTCAACATCCTGGCCGACACCGGCGGACGCGCGGACCGCACCGTCCTGGTGGGTGCGCACCTGGATTCCGTGCCGGAAGGGCCGGGCATCAACGACAACGGCACCGGGACAGCCGCCATCCTCGAGACGGCGATCCAGCTGAAGAAGTCGGGCCAGACCCCCGTGAACAGGGTCCGCTTCGCCTTCTGGGGAGGGGAGGAACCCGGACTTGTCGGCTCCGACTTCTACACATCCCAGCTGACGGCGAGCCAGATCAAGGCCCACGCGGTCAACCTCAACTTCGACATGGTCGGCTCGCCGAACTTTGTGCGGTTCGTCTACGACGGCGACGGCTCCTCCTTCGGCACGAAGGGCCCCAATGGCTCCGGGCTCGTCGAGAAGGTCTTCCTGGACTACTTCAAGTCCCAGAACCTGCCTACTGCGCCGACCCAGTTCGACGGGCGCTCGGACTACTCCGGGTTCATCAACAACGGGATTCCGGCGGGTGGCCTGTTCACCGGCGCGGAAGACCTTAAGACGGCGGCGGAAGCGGCAGTGTTCGGCGGGACACCGAACGTGGCGCATGACGCCTGCTACCACCAGGCCTGCGACACCATCGCCAACGTCAACACCACTGTGCTGGAGCAAATGGCTGACGCGATCGCCCACTCGACACTGACC